>NZ_DASYZI010000119.1:0-51112 GCF_035946395.1 Actinocrinis sp. | reverse complement strand
GCGGAGTACCGGGCCTGCTCGGTCAGCGTCGTCACCCGGCCGATCGCCTCGGTCGCCTCCGCGTCCATGCGCGCGGCCGTGGTCAGCCGTGAGGCGGCCTGGCGCGGCGTGTCGCTGTCCACCCAGGCGTAGCCGAGGTCGTCCGCGCATTCGCGCAGTTCGGCCCACGCCGCGAGCGCGATCGTCGCCATCGGGGACGTCGGCGCGCCGTCCGTGCGCCACCGCCGGGGCTGTGCCGCCTCCGGGACCTCGCCGCGTGCCACCCGAGCCAGGTAGCGCTCGGCCTGTCTGACCAGGATCCGGCGCTTGCGGCGGCGGCCGAAGCGGCCAAGCGCGGGCACCGCGGCCAGCGCGAGCAGCACCAGCACCGCCAGCTTGCCGCCGATCTGGGCCGGGCTTCCGGTTAGGAACCAGTGCTCGAACCAGCGCGGGAACACGCCGAACGGACCCCAGGACGCGAACGGCCTCGCGGCGTTCAGCGGGCCGGTGCTGTCGCTGCCCTCGCAGCCGCCGGAGATGCGCCGGACTTGTGCGGCGCACTGGCTGGCCGACGCGCTCGGGTTGTCGGTCGAGCTCGGCACCGCGCCGCTGGCCCCGCCGGACTGGTGCAACTGCGCCGGACTGAGCAGGGTCCAGCCCGGCGAGCTGCCGCGGCCCGAGCTCTGGATGCTCACGGTCGGCTCGAACCTGATCCAGCCGAGACCGGTGAAGTACAGCATCGGCCAGGAGTGCGCGTCGTGCGTGGTGACGATGTACGTCCCGCCGATCTGCGCCGTGCCCGGGGTGAACCCCACCGTGACGACCGCCGGAATGCCCAGCGAGCGGGCCATCGCGGCCATCGTGCCCGCGAACTGCTGGCAGAAGCCCTTGCGGTCCTTCAGGAACGCCTCGATCGCGGAGTTGCCGTCGCCGGCCGCGACCGACAGGCTGTAGGTGAAGTTGGCGAGGAAGTACTCCTGTAGGGCCAGCGCCTTCTCGAACAGGGTCGAGTCGCCCGCAGTGATTTCCTGCGCCTTCGCCTTCACGTCGGCCGGGAAGTTCGCGGGCAGCGTCAGGTAACGCGCCAGTGAGCGGTCATACGTCGTCGGCGCCGAGTCGAGCTGGCTGGCGGTGGGTTCGATATCCGTGCTGGTCACCGTGTAACGCTCGCCGTTGCGCGAGCGCGAGGTGGAATCGCCGGGCATGACCTCAAGCGTGCTCGGGTCATAGAGCGGCTGGATGATGTCCCCGGTGATGCTGGATGGGGCGTATGGCACCGGGACCGCGTTGAAGGCCAGGTCCCCGACGACCAAGATCTTCGTGGTGACCGAGTTCTGCGTGATGTCCGAGGCGGTCAGGCCCGGGATTACGGCGTGCGCGTTCGCGTCGAACGGGCTGGCCGGGGTGGAGCTGGACGTCCAGCTGTTGCCGTCGAACTTGTCGAGCACCGACATCTGAAGGTACTGCGAGCGCACGTTCGGCGCGGTGCTTGTGTAGCTGAGCAGCGGCGTCGCGGTCGAGGACGTCAGCGATGCCCGCAGGTCGATGCTCTGCTTGATGCTGATGGTGCCGCTGCCGCCGGCCCCGTTGCCACCGTTGGTCTTGATGATTCCGGGCAGCGTCGGGATGAACCAGGGCAGGATCAGCGCGGCGGCGATCGCCGTGCTGGTGATCCGCCGGGACAGCGAGGCGGTCGGGTTGCCGGCCGGGCCGGACAGCTCGCCGGGCAGGCGTGCCGGGCCGCCGAGGGCGCGGCCCCAGCGGCTGAGCCGGTCGTGCCCCTCGGCGCTGACCAGCGAGAGGTATCCGACCGCCGAGATGCAGAAAGCCAGCCAGCTCATGCCCCCGGGGCGGCGGGTCGCCGGGACCAGGTAGACCGCGAGCAGCGGCAGGCCGGCCAGCACGGCGCGCCGATAGGTGACCGACAGCGCGTCGATCAGGGTCGCGAAGGCGGCGCAGCCGATCGCGAGGATCGTGGTGATCCCAGGGGTTACTGCGGCAGGCGGCGACTCGTGCGCGATGTCGGCCTGTCCGGCGGCGATCTGGCTGCCGAGCTCGTGCAGCGCGCCTGGCCCGGGGATGAACAGCGCGATCGCACTGTCCGATGCGCGCAGCAGGGTCACCGCGAGCAGCGCGGCGAACAGCTGCGCGATGATCACCACCGGCCGCGGCAGCCGGTAGGTGCGGGCAAGGTGCCCGGCTGCGCCGATGACGACGATCACCAGCAGGCAGACGGAGACCCAGGAGCCGGTCTGCACCAACCGCTCCAGGCCGAACATGGCTGCGGCGGTCGCCAGCCCGGCGGCGACGGTCAGCCGCAGCGGAGCCCGTGTCGCTTCAGTCATCGCGCGACCTCTCCGGCGACCGCCCCTGCCGTGGTGGCCTGCACGACCGACGTCTCTTCGGCGCCGACCCGCGCGGCCGTGTGCCGTGAAGCGACCCGCCACAGGTCCGGGAAGCGGTCGCCGGCGCGCACCATGACGACCTGCCAGCCACCGGATTCGAGGACCGCGCCGGCGCGGCTCTGGTCGTCCTCGAAACCCGGCGGCACCGGGACCGGCGTGCCGCCGGCCCACGTCTGGGTGTCCTGTAGGAAGGCGACCGCGCTCGCGGTGGCCGGCTTGGCGCGGGCCAGATCAGCCGCGTCGGTGCCGGAAAGGGTGCCCAGGAAGGCGATGATCAGGCTGTCCGCGGTGTCGTCCGCGGCTGCCATGCTGAGGCTGAGCGTCACCGCGTGTACTGGCTTCAGCACGGCCAACGTGTCGAGCACGGCATCCTCGGTGTCGGTCAGTACAGAACCGCCCCCGTTGCCCGTGGTCAGGTGGACGGTGTAGCCGCTGTGCAGCAAGTGGATCGCACTGCTCGCGGCGGCGGAGACTGCCCACTCAAGCGAGGCGGTGGGCCCGGTGCCGCGGTGCGCCCCTGAGCGGTTGTCCAGCAGGATCGTGCAGCGGCTGTGCCAGGTCTGCTCCTCGCGGCGCACCATGATCTCGCCGTGGTGAGCGGTGGCCCGCCAGTGGATGCGCCGCAGTTCGTCGCCGTAGCGATACTCGCGCACGCCGACGTCGTCCTCGCCAGCTGCCGCGGCGTGTGCCGCGTGACCGTCGCCGTGCCCGGCCCACACCGTGCCGAGCGTGATCGCGGGCAGCTGCTCCACCTTGGGCGCGACGGTCAGCGTGTGCTGCGCGGTGAACGAGCGGGTCAGCTCGAACAGGCCGAGCGGGTCGGCGCTGCGCAGGGTGAGCGGACCGAGTTGGTAGCGCCCACGGCTGTCCGAGCGGACGCGGTAGGCGACCCGGCGGCTGCCGCCGGGCTCGATGCGGCGCAGGATGAAACGAGGGCGTGAGCCGAGCGTGTAAGGCACCTGGTCCTCGACCAACAGCGGCGTGCTCGGCAGCCGTGCGGCGTTCTCCAATCGCAGATGCACTCGCGCCGGGGAGCCCACTGGTACCCGTGCGGGCTCCAGGCTGCGGCGGCAGGCGATACGGTACCGGGATGCGGAGGTGATCCCGGCGGCCGCTAGCGGCAGCGCGACCAGCAGGATCGCCACTCGCAACAGCGGCCCGTAACCGAGCACGATCGCGCAGGCGGCGGAAACCAGGCCCGCGGACAGGAAAGCGCGCCCGCGAGTCGTCAACCCGGCCGAGAAGGTCCGGAGCGTGGAGCGCAGCACCGACTGCGGGCGGCCGTTCATCGCGGGTCACCTCTGCGGAGCGGGCTGCGGGCACTCATCGCGTGCGCCGGGGCGACTGGCCGTCGATCGGGATCTGGTCGAGCAGGTCGGAGACGATCTGCTCGGGGCTGCGCCGGGCGACCCGCGCCTCGGCGGTGGGTATCAGCCGGTGCGCGAGGACTGGCACCGCCAGTGTCTTCACGTCGTCGGGCAGTACGAACTCCCGGTCTTCGAGCGCTGCCTTCGCCCGCGCGGCCCGCACGAGGTGCAGCGCGGCTCGCGGCGAGGCGCCGAGCCGGACGTCAGGTGCCGCGCGCGTCGCTGTCACCAGGTCGATGACGTACCGCTTGACTTCTTCCGAGACGTGCACGGTGCGCACCGCCTCGATGAGCTTCACCAAGTCTTGTGTGTCGGCGACCGGTACCAGTTCGTCGAGGGGGTTGGCGGCGCTGTGCCCGTCGAGCATCCGCAGCTCCGCGGCTGGCGCCGGGTAACCCATCGCGATGCGGGCCATGAACCGGTCCCGCTGCGCCTCGGGCAGCGGGTAGGTGCCCTCCATCTCCACCGGGTTCTGTGTCGCGATGACCATGAACGGCGTCTCCAGCGTGTAGCTGACGCTGTCGACGGTCACCTGCCGCTCGCCCATGCACTCAAGGAGCGCGGACTGGGTCTTCGGCGAGGCCCGGTTGATCTCGTCGCCGAGCACGATGTGCGCGAAGACCGCCCCGGGCTTGAACTCGAACTCCCGGCGCTGCGGGTCGAAGACGGTCACCCCGGTGACGTCCGAGGGCAGCAGGTCGGGGGTGAACTGGATGCGCCGCATCGTGCAGTCGATCGATTTCGCCAGCGCCTTGGCCAGCATCGTCTTGCCGACGCCGGGCACGTCCTCGATCAGCAGGTGCCCCTCGGCCAGCAACACGGTCAGCGCCAGGCGGACCACGTCGCCCTTGCCCTCGATCACCGACTCGATCCGCTCCTGGATCCGGTGGGTGATCTCGGAGATCCGGTCGACCCGGTCCCGTCCGGGCGCGACGTGCCGCGGAATGTCGCTTTCGTGCGTCTGTGCGCTGCCGGGCACCGGGCCCTCCCCTCGTTCACGGCCGCGTCTCCTCCGGTGGCCGTTGGGGTCATCTTGCCCGATGAAGACCGTCTGTGTGCAAGAGCTTGGAACCGCCTTTCAGCGTGCGCTTGAAGCTGAACCGAATATTGATCGAATCCGTGATGGGCCGCCTTGTCTTCGGGAGCGCTCGGGGAGGTGAAGTGGAGCACTCGGACGGCGTAAGGGGCGGTTTGTGGAGTAGAGTGGAGGGAAGTGGAGGCTGCGTGGGACGCGGTGGCTGGAACGACGTGACGGCTTGAACACGGCGGCTTGAATCGCGGTGCGCTGACCTAGGCGCCCAGACGTCAAGGCGCGTGGAGAGCTTGGTCGTGTACCGCCGGGTCCGGCACGGAACCGTCTGCTGACCGGCGCGCCCTACGCGTGGTCGGTCCGTCCCGGCTTGGTGGGAGGCGCCGAATGTTCCTCGGCACCTTCGTCCCGCGCCTGGACGACAAGGGCCGGCTGATCCTGCCGGCCCGGTTCCGCGAGGAGGCGGCCCGCATCGACGAAACGGAGCGGCTGGTGATCACGAAGGGGCAGGAGCGGTGCCTGGCGGTGTGGCCGGCGTCGGCCTTCGCCGAGGCGGCCGACCGGATCCGCCGTGCCCCGTCCGTGGGACCGCTGGCTTCGCCGCGCGCGGTTCGCGACTACCTGCGGGTGCTCTACGCGGGCGCCAGCGAACAGTCCTTCGACAAGCAGGGCCGGATCACCCTGCCGCCCGCGCTGCGTGAATACGCCGGGCTCACCGCGCAGGTCGCGGTGGTCGGTGCGGACACGCACTTCGAACTCTGGGACGCGGAGGCGTGGGACCGCTATCTCTCCGACAGGGAGCCGGCCTTCGCCGACCTGGACCAGGACGACCTGTTCCGGGGGGTGACCGATCTGCCCTGACCCGCAGTAGGCCCTGAATCGCAGTAGCGAGCGCGCGGCCGCAGGCCTCCACCCGCTCACCCGCGTTCTGAAGCCCCTTCCCCGGTTTCAGAGCGTCCGTGAGTACATCCGAGCGGGCGGGGACCTGCGGCCGCAGCGCGTTGAGCGAGACCAACGTTGAGCGAGACGCGCTGAGTCGGGACGGGCAGGGCGTGTCGCCTGGGATGGGATACTGGCGGGCGTGGCGGCGGTCGGAGAACGCGAGGCGGGGCACGTCCCGGTCATGCTCGAACGCTGCGTCGACGCGCTCGCCCCGGCGGCCGTGCCCGGCGCGGTCTTCGTGGACGCCACGCTCGGACTCGGCGGCCACAGCGAGGCGTTGCTCGCCCGATTGCCGCGAATTCGCTTGATCGGGCTGGATCGTGATCCGCAGGCGCTTGCGCGCGCGGGCGGGCGGCTCGCCCGTTTCGCCGACCGGACCGACCTCGTGCACGCCGTCTACGACGAACTGCCCGAGGTGCTCGGCCGGCTCGGCGTCCCGGAGATCCACGGGATCCTGTTCGACCTCGGAGTCTCGTCGCTGCAACTCGACGTGCGTGAGCGTGGCTTCGCGTATGCGTACGACGCGCCGCTGGACATGCGGATGGATCAGACGGCGCCGCTGACCGCACAGGAGGTCGTCAACACGTATTCGGCGCAGGACCTGGCGCGCATCCTGCGCGAGTACGGCGAGGAGCGTTTCGCCGGGCGGGTCGCCGCCGCGATCGTCGCGGCCCGGGCCAAGGAGCCGTTCACCACGACCGGGCCGCTGGCGGAACTGGTGCGCGAGTCGATCCCGGCGGCGACGCGGCGTACCGGCGGGCACCCGGCCAAACGTACGTTCCAGGCGTTGCGCATCGAGGTCAACGCCGAGCTCACCGTCCTGGAGCGGGCCATCCCGGCGGCGGTCGACGCGCTGGCGGTCGGCGGCCGTATCGCCGTGCTCGCCTACCACTCGTTGGAGGACCGGCCGGTGAAGCGGGTGCTGGCGGCCGGAGCCTCGTCCACCGCGCCGCCGGGGCTGCCGATCGCCCCGCCCGGAACCGAGCCGCTGCTCAGACTGCTGACGCGCGGAGCGCAGGAGCCCGCCGAGGACGAGGTGGCGCAGAACCCGAGGGCGGCGTCCGCCAAATTCCGCGCCGCCGAGCGGGTGCGGAAGGGCGCGGTGGCGCAGCGCATGCCCGGTGGCGGCGAACGAGGCGAGAAGCATCGGCGCACGGGGAATCGGCGAAGCTGAAAATCCGGCCGTGGATCTGAGAATGGCCTTGAAGCTGAGGCTCGCCTTGAATTTGAGACTGGCCCTGAATCTGAAAATCGTGGCTCCGGCCCGCGCCGTTGCGCCGACTGGCGAGGCCGTTGCGGAATACTGGCCGCCATGGTGGATCGTCCGACGCGGGTCGGCCCGGTCGCGGTCATCGAGGGCTTCGCCGGACGGCGCTCGGTGATCCCGTTCGCCATTTTGATCCTCGGCCTGCTGGCCACCGGACTGGTCGTCCTCCTGCTGCTCAACACGGCCATGGACCGCGGCGCCTTCGAGCTCCAGGCGGCGCAGAAGCGGCAGAGCCAGCTGACGGACCAACAGCAGGAACTCCAGCTGAGCCTCGCCGGGCTCTCCGCGCCGAACGCGCTCGCCTCGCAGGCCGCGGCGCTCGGCATGGTGCCCGACCCGCGGCCGGTGTTCCTGAATCCGAACACCGGAGCGATCCTCGGCGTGCCGACCGCGGCCGCGACCACCGCCGTGCCGACGCCCTCGGCGACGGCCGCCGCGTCCACTTCCACGTCTGCTTCCCCCGTGACGTCGGCGACCGCGTCGCCCTCCGCCTCCGGAACGCGGCCGTGACCTCCGAGCGCGAGCGGCGCGGCTCGCCGCCGCCGCGCCGCCAGCCGGGTCAGCCCGCGAAGAAGCGGCCCGCGACCCCGGTGCGGGCGGAGAACCGGCTTGTTCCGCCTCCCGCGCGCGGCGCTCAGAGCGCGAAGGCGGCCGCGCAGCGCCTGCGCCGGATGGCCGTGGCCGCGCCGTCGGCGCCCTCCAAGCCACTGCGGCTCGGCGACCCGATGCGCCGCCTGCGCATCGTCCTGGTCGTGATCGCCTTCGTCTTCTCGCTCTTCGCCGGCCGGCTCGTCCAGCTCCAAGCCGTCAACAGCGTGAACTACGGGGCAGCCGCCTCAGCCGAACGCACCCAGGACTACGTGCTGACCGCGACGCGCGGCTCGATACTGGACTCCTCCGGCCAGCCGCTGGCCGAATCCGCCGACGCGGTGGACATCACCGCCGACCCGGTGCAGATCAGCACCCTCAAGCAGGATCCGGCCGTCTACGCCTCGAAGCTGGCCGCGCTGCTCGGCAACCCGCCCGGCAGCGTGGACGTCGCCGCGCTGCGCGGCAAGCTGTCGAACGTCACCACCCGCTACGTCCTGCTGGCCAAGCAGGTCACCCCGCAGGTCTGGAGCCAGATCAAGGCGCTTGGCCTGTCCGGCGTCTACGGCGTGCCGGACGCGCGCACGGTCTACCCGAGCGGTGCGCTGGCCTCGAACCTGGTCGGCTTCGTCAACAGCTCCGGTAAGGGCGCCGCCGGGCTTGAGGGCGCCTACGACGGCGTGCTGGCGGGCCGGGGCGGCCGGATCTCCTACCAGGCCGCGGACGGCATCGAGATCCCTGCTGCGGGCATCAACGAGCAGGCGCCGATGCCCGGGACCTCGATCGAGACGACCATCGACAGCTCGATCCAGTGGGCCGCGCAGAAGGCGATCGACGAGCAGGTCGCCGCGTCGAGGGCGGAATCGGGCACGGTCGTGGTGATGGACCCGCGCAGCGGGGCGGTGCTGGCCCTGGCGACCTCGCCGAGCTACGACCAGTCGAACCTGGCCGCCGCGGATCCCGCGGCGCTCGGCGACCGCGCCGTCTCCGAGGTCTACGAACCCGGTTCGGTGGCGAAGGTCATCACGATGGCGGCGGCCATCCAGCAGGGCATCGCCGACCCCGGCACCCGCGTCATCGTGCCCGGTCTGATCGTGCGCGGCGGTACGACCTTCCACGACGACACCTATCACGGCACCGAGCAGCTGACGCTGACCGGCGTGCTGGCCGAGTCCAGCAACATCGGCACGATCGAAACCGCCGACCGGCTCGGCCCGCACCGTGACCAGACGCTCTACGACTACCTGACCGCGTTCGGGCTCGGCCGCCCGACCGGCCTGAACCTGCCCGGGGAGTCGCCGGGCATCCTCGCCGTGCCGTCGAAGTGGAGCGGGTCGCAGCGTTACACCATCCCGTTCGGGCAGGGCCTCTCGCTCAACGCGGTCCAGGCCACCAGCGTCTTCGCGACGATCGCGAACGCCGGGGTGCGGGTCACCCCGAACCTGGTCAAGGGATACGTGGACGCGAACGGGAAGTTCACCCCGGCCGCCACGCCCGTGCGCACCCAGGTCGTCTCGCCGCAGACCGCGCACGAGGTCGAGCAGATGATGGAATCCGTGGTCTCCGAGAAGGGCACCGCGCCCGCCGCGAAGATCGCCGGATACCGCGTCGCCGGCAAGACAGGTACCGCGAACCGGTATGACAGCCGCTGCAACGGATACTGCGGCTACACGGCGTCGTTCATCGGCTTCGCCCCGGCCGACAATCCGCAGCTCGTCGTGTCCGTGGTGCTCCAGAACCCGACGAGCGGGCCGCACTTCGGCGGCTCGATCGCCGCTCCGGTCTTCCAGAAGGTCATGTCGTTCGCGTTGCAGAGCCTGGCGATCCCGCCGACCGGGACCAAGCCGCCGGACCTTCCGGTCACCTGGTGACGGGCTCTGCTTGAGACAGACACGGCGCTCCAGACAGGCACGGCGCTTTAGGCAGACACAGCTTGAGACACATATCGCCTGAATAGCCCGACTGCATACGTAAGCGGGCTGTGGCCGAGTATCCGCCGGTCACAGCCCGCTTGGGAAGTGCTGGAGTTAGATGTGCCCCGCGACGCCCATGATCCCGAAGATCAGGACGAGCAGCGGTTCGGGCGCTCTCTTCTTGAAGACCAGCAGCAGCGTGACCGCCACGCCGGTCATGACGAACATGCCGATGATGTCCTTCGGCCCGTGCAGGTTGAACTGCGTCGGCAGCGCGACCACCATTCCGGCCAGCGCGCCGGCGGCGGCTGCGGTCGCGCCCTTGACGAAGGCCTTCACCTGCTTGTTGTCGCGGTAGCGGACGAACCAGCGGCCGGGAATGACGATGGCGAGGTAGATCGGCGCGAAGGTGGCGGCGGTGGCCACCAGGGCGCCCGGCACCCCGGCGACCAGGTAACCGATGAACGTCGCGCCGATGATCGCCGGTCCGGGGGTCACCAGGCCGACGCCGACGGCGTCGATGAACTGGCGCTGGTTGAGCCAGTGGTAGTGGTCGACCACGCCGGCATGCATCACCGGGACGCTCGCCAGGCCGAAGCCGAAGGTGAACGCGCCGACCTTGAGGAAGAACAGGATGAGCGAGCTCAGCTTGCTGGCGGTGGCCGCCGGGCCGAGGGCCAGCACCGGCGCGGCCAGAGCCGGCAGCCGGGTGGGGCTGTCGAGCTGGGCCAGCGCGCTCTTGGCGGGCCGGCGCAGCCGCCAGCCGGACTCGGGCCGCGCCCCCACGAAGATCATCAGCAGGCCGGCGGCGACCACCAGTTCGACCGGCTCGTTCTGGGTGATCGCCGTCACGACGAACACGACGGCGCTGATGGCCCAGGCGCTGCGGCCCTTGTTGGTGAAGAACAGCAGCCGGTAGGAGGTCACGCCCATGATGGCCATGACGACCGGGGTGATCCCGTGGAAGGCCGAGGTCACCTGCCACAGCCCCTGGTAGTGGGCGTAGACGACGGCGACGGCCCCGACCATCAGGGCCGAGGGCAGGATGAACGCGATGGCGACCGCCAGCGCGCCGATCGCACCGCGCCTGAGATAGCCGACCCACACCGCCACCTGCGCCGCGAGCGGTCCGGGCAGGGTCTGGCCGAGCGCTACGCCGTCGAGGAAGTCCTCCTTGGAGATCCAGCGGCGCCGGTCGACCAGGTCGCGCTGCATGTAACCGATGACGGCGATCGGGCCGCCCCATCCGGTCGTGCCCAGGCGCAGGAAGTACTCGATGTACTTGCGGAACGGGACCTGTACCACCGCGTCCGCGGCGTCGGGTTCGGCTGTTTCGAGCTCTTTATCAGAGCTCGTACTTGTTGTGGTCATGCCGACCTCCGACCGTGCGGTCCTGTCGAGAGGCCGTGCGGCGCGCGGTAGCAGCGCGGCGGATGGCCCAGTTCATCGAATCGAGACGTCAGCATGAAACCCCCACGGTGGCGGTAATTCTCGGAAATGGTTGTCTCGATCGACCGGACGGGTCGGCGTCCGCCGGGTTCGGCATACGCTCCAGCACCGCACATATATCCGCCGCCGAGGCGGGCCACCGGTGTGCTGACGCCGCGAAGAGTGGCGGAGTCGTCGTCACCGGTATACCGACACCGGGGTCCTGCCGTGTCGATTCGTCCTTGGCCGTGCTGCTGTAAAGCGTGACGCTGCGCAGCGTGTTCGTCTTCTCTCCTCTTGCCGTCGTATCGCGTGAAACCTGCGTTCGCTCTGGGCGTACGCTCGCGGGTGCGCACACCGAACCGTACAGATCATCGAGTGACGTGGCGATGTGCGAGCCAATAAGACCACGCAGCGCGGCATAGAAGAAAACGGATACACCCCGCCCTCCGGTCGGGGTATGGCCGATCCAAGCCCTGGATACGCGGTACGCGATATGTGCCGAAAGTTGCAGAACGGACAGCCGCCCGCGAACAGCGCAGAACCCGGGGCCGGACGTCGAGGGGTCGCTGGCACGCGGGCGTGCCGAGACACGGTAGCCTGCCCGTCGTGCCGAACCCGCTCAAACAACCACCCCCGGCGACCGGCCGCCCGAGGCCCGGCCACGCCCCACACCGCACCCTCGCGGACTTGGCCGAGGCGGTGCCCGGAGCGCTGATCACGGGATCGCATGACGCGGGCGCGGAGTTCGTCGACGCGGGCACGGTCCTTGTCACCGGGTTCACGCACGACTCCCGCGCAGTGCAGCCTGGAGATCTGTACGCGGCGATGGCCGGTGCGACCGTGCACGGCGCCGAGTTCGCCGCACAGGCCGCTGAGCACGGCGCCGTGGCTGTCCTGACGGACCGTGAGGGCGTGGACCGATCCCTTGCAACCGGCCTGCCGGTGCTCGTCGTGCCGTCAGTGCGTCCGGCGCTCGGCCCGATCGCGGTGCGCCTTTACGGCGAGCCGGCGGCTCACCTGTTGATGGTGGGCGTCACGGGTACCAACGGCAAGACCACCGTGAGCTACCTCATCGACGGGGGTCTGCGTGCCGCCGGTTACCTGACCGGCCTGATCGGCACTGTTGAGACGCGGGTCGGCGAGCGGACGATAAAGTCCACACGCACCACGCCGGAAGCCCCCGATCTGCAAGCGCTGCTGGCGATGATGCGTGAGGACGGCGTCGGTGCGGTGGCGATGGAGGTCTCCAGTCACGCGTTGGCGTACGGACGCACCGCCGGGATCCGTTACGCCGTTGCCGCCTTCACCAACCTGACCCAGGATCACCTGGACTTCCACGCTGACCTTGAGGACTACTTCGAGGCCAAGGCGAAGCTGTTCACTCCCGGCTACACCGAGTTCTCGGTTATCAACACCGACGACGCGCACGGCCGCCGGATCGCGCAGCGGCTGACGGACGCCGATCTGCCGCACTGGACGTACTCACCGAGCGGCGAGGCCTCCGCGCACTGGCGTGCCGAGCGGATCGAGCCCGCCACCGAGGGCTCGCGGTTCACGCTCGTCGGCCCGGACGACACTCGTCTGGACGCGTCCGTGCAACTTCCCGGGGGATTCAACGTCTCAAATGCCATGGCAGCAGTCATCACGTTGATCGCCGCTGGAGTGGACGCGGACGCGGCCGTCGCCGGCGTCGCCTCTGTTCCCGGCGTCCCCGGGCGGATGCAGCGCGTCGACGTGGGGCAGCCGTACCTCGCGGTGGTCGACTACGCTCACACGCCTGACGCGATCGACACGCTGTTGGCCGCTGTACGGCCGGTAACGCACGGCCGCTTGCGTATCGTCGTCGGCTGTGGCGGCGACCGGGACCGAGGCAAGCGGCCGCTGATGGGCGCCGCCGCAGCCCGAGGCGCCGACGAGGTCATTCTCACCAACGACAATCCTCGCTCCGAGGATCCGCTCGCGATTCTTGAAGCCGCTGAACTGGGTGCTCGCGGGGCGATCGCGGCGGGAGCCCTGTCGTCCGTTCGAGTCGTGGCGGACCGTGCCGAGGCCATCGCCGCCGCGGTCGCGGCCAGCCAGGCGGGCGACACGCTCATGGTGGCGGGCAAGGGCCACGAACAGGGGCAGGAGATCGCGGGCGTGGTGCACCCCTTCGACGACGTGGCGGTGCTGCGCGCGGCGATCGAGCGGTCGGAGCGCGGGAAATCGGAGCCTGGGAAGTCGGAGCCCCGTCAAGCGAAGTCTGCGCGGTCGATGCCACAGTGATCCGGATGACCCTCGCCGAGATCGCGGAAGCAGTCGGCGGCACTCTTGGACAGGACACCGACGGCGCGCTCACCGTCACCGGGCCGGTCACCGTGGACTCGCGGACGGTCGAGCCCGGCGGTCTGTTCGCGGCCTTCGTCGGCGAGCACGCGGACGGGCACGACTTCGCCGCTTCGGCCGTCGAACGCGGCGCGGTGGCGGTTCTGTCGAGCCGACAGGTCACCGGATCGGGCCAGTCGGTTCCGGCTGCGCCCACTCCAACAGTGCCCATTCCGGCTGTGCCCACTCCAGCAGTGCCCACCCCAACTGTGTCCATTCCGACTGTGCTCGTCGAAGACGTGCAGGAGGCGCTCGGCAGGTTGGCGCGTGCCGTGTTGAACCGGCTGCCCGGCACTCCTGCCACCGGAATCACCGTCATCGCACTGACCGGCTCATCCGGGAAGACCTCGACCAAGGACATGCTTGGTCAGGTCCTTGCCGCTCACGGCACGACGATCGCGCCCAAGGGCAGCTTCAACAACGAGATCGGTCTGCCGCTGACCGTCCTGCGCGCCGACGAGAGCACGCGTTACCTCGTGCTGGAGATGGGAAGCCGCGGGATCGGCCATCTGAAGTACCTTTGCGAGATCGCGCCGCCGTCGGTCGGTCTTGTACTCAACGTCGGCACGGCTCATGTCGGCGAGTTCGGTTCGAAGGAACAGACCGCCTTGGCCAAGGGCGAGTTGGTCGAGGCGCTGCCTGAGGACGGCGTCGCAGTGCTCAACGCGGACGATCCGCTCGTGGTGGCGATGCGGAGCCGTACTGCCGCACGCGTCATCACGTTCGGTGAGTCGGCAGACGCCGATGTACGCGCTACCGAGATCGAACTCGGAGCGGACGGGCGTGCACACTTCCTGCTACACGCGGACCGGTACGGTGAACCCGCCCCGGTCGCGCTGCGTGTCGTCGGAGAACATCAGGTCGCCAACGCCCTTGCGGTCGCGGCGACGGCGCTCGGCCTCGGCCTGCCGCTGGACGCGGTGGCGCGCGAGTTGTCGGCCGCCGTCGCGTTGAGCGCAGGACGGATGGCTGTGTCAGAACGTTCGGACGGCGTAGTCGTGATCGACGACGCCTACAATGCGAACCCGGAATCGGTGCGGGCCGCGCTCAAGGCGCTGATCGCGCTGGCCCGCGCCCGGCCCGGCGCCCGCGCGTGGGCGGTGCTCGGGCCGATGCTGGAGCTGGGCGAGCGGTCCGGCGAGGAACACGACGCGGTCGGGCGGCTCGCCGTCCGGCTGGGCGTCGATCGGTTGGTCGCGGTCGGTGAGGGAGCAGCGCGCATCCACGCCGGGGCCAGCCACGAAGGCTCGTGGGGAGAGGAATCCGTGATGGTGGCCGACCCGGATGCGGCATTGGCGGTGGTGTGCGCCGAGCTGCGGCCCGGAGACGTGGTCCTGGTGAAGGCGTCCAACTCGATCGGCCTCGGCCGGATCGCCAGGGCGCTGCTCGACGATGTCGTCTCGGTGGAGGGCGACCGGTGAGGGCGGTCCTGTATTCGAGCGTCATCGCGCTCTTCTGCTCGCTGGTCGGCACGCCGCTGATCATCAGGGTGCTGGTCAAGCGCGGCTACGGCCAGCTGATCCGGGACGACGGCCCGAAGAACCACCTGACCAAGCGCGGCACGCCGACCATGGGCGGCATCGTCATCGTGCTGTCCACGCTGATCGCCTACGGTCTGACCAAGATCGCGACCCAGCACTGGCCGAGCGCCTCGGCGCTGCTGGTGCTCTTCCTGATGACCGGCCTGGGCGCGGTCGGCTTCGTGGACGACTTCATCAAGATCTACAAGCAGCGCTCGCTCGGACTGCGTGCCAAGGCCAAACTGATCGGTCAAGCCATCGTCGCGGTGACGTTCTCGGTCCTGGTGCTGCACTTCCCGGACCAGTACGGCCTGACCCCGGCGTCGACCAGCGTCTCGTTCCTCCAGGACACCGCGCTCGCCCTCGGCCCGGTGCTGTTCGTCGTCTGGGCGTACTTCCTGATCTCCGGCACGTCGAACGCGGTCAACCTCACGGACGGCCTCGACGGGCTGGCCACCGGCGCCTCCGCGATGGTGTTCGCCGCGTACGTCCTGATCGGCATTTGGCAGTACGGACAGAGCTGCGTCAACGCCCCCGGCTCAGGCTGCTACGAGGTGCGAGATCCGCTCGACCTGGCGATCGTAGCCGCCGCGCTGATGGGTTCCTGCTTCGGCTTCCTGTGGTGGAACGCCAAGCCGGCGAAGATCTTCATGGGCGACACCGGCTCGCTCGCCCTCGGCGGCGCGCTGGCCGGCCTGGCCATCTGCTCGCGCACCGAACTGCTGATCGCGCTGCTCGGCGGCCTGTTCGCGATCATCACCATGTCGGTGATCATCCAGGTCGGCTCGTACAAGCTGCGCGGTAAACGGGTGTTCAAGATGGCCCCGCTCCAGCACCACTTCGAGCTGATGGGCTGGGCCGAGGAAACCATCGTCATCCGCTTCTGGATCATCGCCGGGCTCTGCGTGGCGCTCGGGATCGGCGTGTTCTACGCCGGATGGGTGACCGGTTCATGACGGACTGGCGGCAGCCCGACATCGAGGGCCGTGCCGCGATCCCGTGGCAGGGTTTGCGGGTCTGCGTCGTCGGCGCACGCGTCGTCGGGCTGTCCGCCGCGCGTGCGGTACGCGGGCTCGGCGCCGAGGTGACGATCGTCGACCGTTACGACGACCAGGTCACCACGGAGCGTGCCGCGCCTCTGGTCGATGAGGGCATTCATGTCCGCCTGGGAGATGACGCGACCCTTCCCGAGGGCAGCGAACTGCTCGTACTGTCGCCCGGCATCCCTCCGGGTGCGCCGATCGTCGCGGCTGCCCGTGAGGCGGGGATCCCGGTTTGGGGTGACGCGGAACTCGCGTGGCGGCTGCGTAAGCCGCTGCCCGACGGTTCTTACGCACCGTGGCTGCCCATCACAGGCACCAACGGCAAGACCACGACCGTGAAGATGCTCGCCGCGATGCTTGAGGCGGACGGGAAACGCACTGTCGCATGCGGCAACGTCGGCCTGCCGATCGTCGACGCCGTTCTTGCCGAGGAGCCGTACGAGGTACTGGCGATCGAGCTGTCGAGCTTTCAGCTGCACTGGACCGAATCGCTGAGCCCACTAGCCTCGGCCGTGCTCAACGTCGCCCCGGACCACGTGGACTGGCACGGTTCGTATGACGAGTACAAGAAGGCGAAGGGGCGCGTCTACGAGAACTGCCAGATCGCCTGCGTGTACAACGTCGCCGACGAGGTCACCCGCACGCTGGTCGAGGACGCGGACGTGATCGAGGGCTGCCGCGCGATCGGCTTCACGCTGGGCACGCCCGGCCTGTCGATGCTCGGCGTCGTGGACGGCATCCTCGCCGACCGTGCCTTTGTGGACAACCGGCAGCACACCGCCGCTGAACTCGGCACGATCTACGACGTCGAGCCGCATGCACCGCACAATGTCGCCAACGCCCTCGCCGCCGCGGCGCTGGCCCGCGCGTACGGCGTGCGCCCGGAGGCTGTACGCGACGGCCTGCGTGCATTCCGGCCCGATCCGCACCGCATTGCGTTCGTCGCGGCGCTGGACGGCGTGGACTTCATCGACGACTCGAAGGCGACCAATCCGCACGCAGCCGCCGCATCACTGGCCGCGTATGAGGACGTCGTCTGGATCGCCGGGGGCCTGGCAAAGGGCGCAACGTTCGACGACCTGGTCTCCGGCGCGGCCAAGCGGTTGCGCGGCGCGGTGTTGCTGGGTCAGGACCGCGCGCTGATCGCGGAGGCGATCGCGCGCCACGCCCCGGACCTGCCGTTCGTGGACATCGGCGGAGCTGGAGACGGACTGACCGGAGCCGAGGCGATGACCCGTGCGGTGCGGGAGGCGGCACGGCTGGCTGCGGGCAAGGCAGCCGAGTTGGGCCCCGCTGCGGCCGACGCGCCGCCGGTCACCGTCCTGCTCGCCCCCGCCTGCGCGTCGATGGACATGTTCGTCTCCTACGGGGAGCGCGGCGACTTGTTCGCGCGCGCCGTACGCGAACTGAAGGCCGAGCGCGAGTAACGTGCGCTGACGAACCGGATGCACTGCGGACAGCCGGCCTGGATGTCGCTCTTCGAAGTCAACCGGGGCCGGCGGTGCAGGGTCGGCCGACAGGCAGCGGTGGGCGGGTCTACAGCCGTCACAAGAAGCCCCGGTTGATTTCGAAGAGCCCGAACGTGATGTCGGGAGGTGGGCGGGCAGCGTGGTTGAGCAGCGGGACCGGCCCACGAGACTTCGCCCGGTGCGCAAGGGGGCGGCCGAACGGATTGGCAGCGCGCGCGACGCGGCGGGAGCGGCGCAGGCTCGTGCGAAGGCCGGACCTCGTCGCCCCGGTGCACGTGACACGGTCGGAACGACGCTCGCGCTGCGCAGCACGCTGAGCCGGCTGCGGCCGGGACGCCGCGGCTCCGGCCGGGGTCCGCATCCCTCGCTTCCGTACTACTTTCTGATCGGCGCGACCTTCCTGCTCATCGTGGTCGGGCTGCTTGAGGTGTACTCGGCCTCGACGGTGCACAACCTGCTCACCGGAAAGCCGGAGCTCGGCACCGTCGAGCGCCAAGCCGTGTCGGCGGTGATCGGCGTGCCGATACTGATCGCCGCCGCCCGGCTGCCGGTGCGCTTCTACCGCGCGCTCGCTTACCCGCTGCTGCTCGTGACGCTCGTGATGCTTCTGCTGGTGTTGATACTCGGGCAGGTCTCCACCGGCGGCAACAAGAACTGGCTGGTCTTCGGCCCGCTGACCATCCAGCCCAGCGAGTTCGCCAAGTTCGCCCTGGTGCTGTGGGGCGCGGACCTGTTGGCCCGCAAGGAGAAGCGGCTGGTCGGCTGGGACCATCTGATCGTGCCGCTGCTGCCGATGTCCGGACTGATCATCGGACTGGTCATGCTCGGCGGTGACATGGGCACCTCGATGATCATCGCGGCGATCGCCTTCGCGCTGCTGTGGGTCGTCGGCGCCCCCGGGCGGCTTTTCGCCGTGCTGACCGGCTCCGCGGCGGGTCTGGCCGCCGTCGCGGTGCTTTTACGGCCCAGCAGAGTACGGCGCTTCACCGCGTTCCTCGACCCGACCGCCGATCCGCAGGGCACCGGATTCCAGGCCGTGCACAGTTTCAGCGCCCTGTCCACCGGCGGCTGGTTCGGCGTCGGGCTCGGCGCCAGCCGCGAGAAGTGGGGCTCGCTGCCCGAGGCGCAGACCGACTTCATCTTCGCGATCATCGGCGAGGAACTCGGCCTGATCGGCGCCGTCGCCGTGCTGCTGCTGTTCGGGCTGATCGGATACGCGGGCGTGCGGATAGCGCTGCGCGCGCAGGACAGCTTCGTGCGGCTCGCTTCCGGCGCCGTGACCGCCTGGTTGATGGCGCAGGTCATGATCAACCTCGGCGCCGTGCTCGGCGTGCTGCCCATCGCCGGGGTTCCGCTGCCGTTCGTCTCCTACGGCGGCTCCTCGCTGCTGCCGTCGATGGCCGCGATCGGCATGCTCGTCTCGTTCGCCCGGACCAGTGACGTCCGAACCGGTGACGGCGGCGCGGAACGAACGGATAAGCTCTCTGCTCGGGCCGGTGCGGCGCCCTCGGCGGTCGCCGGCGCCGGCCGTGCGCGCCCGGCGGCGGCAGCCGCGGGCGGTGCGAGGCGCCCGCAGGCAGAGCGAGAAGAGGGACGCAAACCGTGACCGACGTAGCCCGCCCGATCCATGTCGTGCTCGCCGGCGGGGGCACCGCAGGGCACATCGAGCCGGCGCTGGCCCTGGCCGACGCGCTGCGCAGACGCGACTCCCGGATCGGCATCACGGCGCTCGGCACGACCAAGGGCCTGGAGACCCGGCTCGTCCCGGAGCGTGGCTACGACCTCGAACTGATCCCGGCCGTGCCGCTGCCGCGCAAGCCCACCGCCGAGCTGTTCACCGTGCCGGGCCGGCTGGCCGGGACGGTGCGCCGGACCGCCGAGGTGCTCGACCGGGTCGGTGCCGACGTGGTGGTCGGCTTCGGCGGCTATGTGGCGCTGCCCGCGTACTTCGCGGCCCGCCGCCGCGCCGTGCCGATCGTGCTGCACGAGGCGAACGTGCGCCCCGGCCTGGCGAACCGGGTCGGCGCGCGGATGACCGACCGGGTCGCCACCGGCTCGCCGGACACCCGGATCGGCGGCGGCAAGTACATCGGCATGCCGCTGCGCCGCGCCATCGCCACGCTCGACCGGGCCGCGTTGCGCTCGCAGGCCTGCGAGACCTTCGGACTGGCGAAGGACCGGCCGACGCTGCTGGTCTACGGCGGCTCCCAGGGTGCGCGGCGGCTCAACGAGGCCGTGTTCGCCTCCGCCGCGGCCTTCGCCTCCGCCGGAATCCAGATCCTGCACGCGGTCGGCCGCAAGAACTTCGACGAAGCGCCGCCACCCGAGATCGAGGGCGCGCAAGGCGCTGCGTCTCCCTACGTCGCGGTGCCCTACCTTGACCGGATGGATCTTGCCTATGCGGCCGCGGACCTCGTGCTCTGCCGCGGCGGCGCGATGACGTGCGCCGAAGTGGCGGCGGTAGGCTTGCCGGCCGCGTATGTACCGCTGCCGATCGGCAACGGCGAGCAGCGCCTCAACGCCCAGCCGGCGGTGCGCGCCGGCGGCGGCCTGATGATCGACGACGCCGACCTCACCTCGGACTGGCTGATCCAGGAGCTGATTCCGCTGGCTCAGGACCGGCAGCAGCTGGAGCGGATGGGCCGTGCGGCGGCTGAACTCGGCCGGCGTGACGCCGACGAGGCGCTGGCGGACTTGGTCTTCGAGGCCGCGGGCAGCGCGGCGGCCGTCGCCGCCGGCCCGCAGCGGCTCGGTCCGGCCGGAGTCGGCGCGTGACCCTCGGCTTCGATCCGCGGACGCCGGGTGGCCCGGGTTCGAACGACCCGCGCGGCTACGAGCCGCCCGCGTTCGTGCCGGCCGCCGAGGACCTGGGGCGCATCCACTTCGTCGGCGTCGGCGGTGTCGGCATGGCGCCGGTCGCGCGGATCGCGGTGGAACGCGGCCTGCCGGTCTCCGGCAGCGACATCAAGCGAACCCCGGTGATCGAGGCGCTGATCGCGGCCGGCGTGATCGTCCGGATCGGGCAGGCGCCGGAGAACCTGGACGGCGTCGACACCGTGGTGGCGACGACCGGCGTGCGTCCCGACAACGTGGAGATCGCCGAGGCCGTGCGGCGCGGCCTGCGGATCATCCACCGCGCCACGGCGCTCGCCTCGCTGATGGTCGGGCGCACCGCAGTGCTCGTGGCCGGGACGCACGGCAAGACCACGACCACGTCCATGCTGGCCGTGGCCCTGGAGGCGCTCGGCCTTGAGCCCTCGTACGCGATCGGCGGCGAGATCGGCGCGTCCGGGGTCAGCGGGCTGGCCGGCCGCGGTGAGATCTTCGTCGCGGAGGCCGACGAGTCGGACGGCACGTTCCGGCACTACGAACCCGACGTCGCGGTGGTCACCAACGTCGAACTCGACCACACCGACTACTTCGCCTCCCTCGACGACGTGCACAAGGCCTTCGTCTCCTTCGTGGACCGGCTGAAGCCCGGCGGCCTGCTGGTCGTCTGCGCCGACGAGCCCGGTGCGATCGCGGTCGGCCGGGCCGCCCGCGACAGCGGCATCCGGGTCGTCTGGTACGGCCGGGCTGCCGACAACGGGACCGTCGACGGCCAGCCGATTGATTATCGGATCACCGAACTGGAGCTGAACGCGGCGACGGGGTTCGCGCGGTTCGGCTTGGCGGCCAAGGGCCGGACGCATCGGCTGGAACTTGGCATTCCTGGTGCCTACAACGCCGCGAACGCGGCAGCCGCATTCGCCGTCCTCGACGAGGTGGGGGCGGACCTTGCGCGCGTACCCGCCGCACTCGCCATGTTCACCGGTGCGCGACGCCGCATGGAGTTCAAGGGCGAAGCCGACGGCGTACGCGTCTATGACGACTACATGCACCATCCGACCGAGATCGCCGCGACCTTGGCAGCCTTCCGCGTGCTGGCCGGCGATGGGCGACTGATCGTCGCATTCCAGCCGCAGCGGTATTCGCGCGCGCAGGCGTTCCTGCGGGAATACGGCGCTCCGCTCGGCGCGGCCGACGCCGTGGTCGTGATGGAGGTCTACCCCGGCTCGGGCGAGGATCCGGTCCCTGGAGTCACCGGAGCGGTCATCGCCCAGGACGTACCGCTCCCCGCCGACCGCGTCGTGTTCGAGGCCGACTCGGCGGCCGTGCCGTCCCGGCTCGCCGACTGGGCCCGGCCCGGCGACCTCGTGGTCACCGCCGGAGCTGGCGACGTCACCACCCTCGGCCCGAAGCTCCTGGAACTGCTCGCCGCCCGCGACGGCGCGGCAGCGCCGGAATCTGTGCGGTAGGGAGCAGGATCGGGTCCGTGAGCGGCGAAGTCGACGGCGACGACACTGCGCGTTCAGTCGGTACTGCGCGGCCGAAGGTTTCGACGCTTCCCGCGCGGCTTTACGCGGCCCGGATGCGCTCACGCGAGCGGTGGCGGCGGCTCTCGGTGACCGTGACCATCGTGGTCATCCTCGTGTTCGTCGCGGCCTATGTAGTTGTCTGGCATACGTCGTTCTTCGCGCTGACGAGCGTGCGCGTCGTGGGAGAGAAGAACGTCTCCGCGCAGCAGGTGATCGGCGTGGCCGCTCTCGGTACGGGTACCGCGCTGGTGTCGGTCGACACTGCGGGAGCCGCGACGCGCGTAGAGCAGTTGCCGCAGGTCGCCTCGGCACAGGTGTCGCTCTCTTGGCCGCACACCGTGGTGATCTCCGTCACGGAACGCGTCCCCGCCGCGCTCGTTCCTAACGGCGCGGGTTACGACATCGTCGACGTATCAGGCGTGGTATTCGGGACGGCCACGCGCCCGACCGCTGGTTTGGCGGTCATTCAGATCCAGGGCAGTCCGGCGGTTAAAGCAGCCGTCGTGCCCGGAGCGCTCGCCGCGCTCAAGGCACTCCCGGCGGATATGGCGCATCAGGTGACGGGAATCTCCGCTTCGAGCGCATATTCGATCTCACTCACGCTGCGCGGCGGTATCACGGTCGATTGGGGAGGGGGTGACGACGCGACGGCCAAAGCCGCTGACCTCGTGGCTCTGCTACGGCTCGGCAAGGCCGCCCGATACGACGTCAGTGCCCCAGATGCTCCCACGATGTCCGGATGATATGACCGATTGACGGCGGCTCAGTTGAACTGCTGTTGGGGAAGTCTCGGCGTGTTCGTTGAACGTGCGCTCCGGGAGACCTACTGTCGATTCGTCGATCGAGTCGTCACCTTGATGACTGACCACAGTTGATGTTGACCCTAATTGATGTTGACTCAGTCCGAGGGCGATAAGGTCGTTCGCGAATCTTCACCGAGCGCCGACCATCCGTACTCACCAGCGCGAGAGGCCTTCGAACCGTGGGTGCACCGCAGAATTACCTCGCCGTGATCAAAGTCGTCGGGATCGGCGGCGGTGGCGTCAACGCGATCAACCGGATGATCGAGGTCGGGCTCAAGGGCGTCGAGTTCATCGCCATCAACACGGACGCGCAGGCCCTGCTGATGAGCGACGCCGACGTGAAGCTCGACGTCGGCCGGGAACTTACCCGCGGCCTCGGCGCCGGCGCGGACCCGGACGTGGGCCGCAAGGCCGCCGAGGACCACGCCGAGGAGATCGAAGAAGTCATCAAGGGCGCCGACATGGTGTTCGTCACCGCCGGCGAGGGCGGTGGCACGGGCACCGGGGGCGCTCCGGTGGTGGCCCGGATCGCCCGCTCGCTCGGCGCGCTGACCATCGGCGTGGTCACCCGGCCGTTCACCTTCGAGGGCCGCCGGCGCGCCGCGCAGGCCGAGGCCGGGATCGCTCAGTTGCGCGAGGAGGTGGACACCCTCATCGTCATCCCGAACGACCGGCTGCTGTCCATCTCCGCCCCCGGCGCGACGGTGCTCGACGCGTTCAAGTCCGCCGACCAGGTACTGCTCTCCGGCGTCCAGGGCATCACCGACCTGATCACCACCCCCGGCCTGATCAACCTGGACTTCGCCGACGTCAAGTCGGTCATGTCCGAGGCCGGATCCGCGCTGATGGGCATCGGCTCGGCCCGCGGCGACGACCGCGCGGTCGCGGCGGCCGAGATGGCGATCTCCTCGCCGCTGCTGGAAGCCTCGATCGACGGCGCCCGCGGCGTGCTGCTGAGCATCTCCGGCGGCTCCGACCTCGGCCTGTTCGAGATCAACGAGGCGGCGCAGCTGGTCTCGGAGGCGGCGCACCAGGACGCGAACATCATCTTCGGCGCGGTCATCGACGACGCGCTCGGCGACGAGGTGCGGGTCACCGTCATCGCCGCCGGATTCGACGGCGGCCAGCCGGCCAAGCGCCGGGAGGGCACCCGCCGCGCGGACGATCCGAACCCGGTGAACACGACCGTGCACAACGGGATGCTCGGCTCGCTGCCCCGGCCCAAGGAAGAAGAGGACGAACTGGCGGCCACCCTCCCCGGCAGCCGTTCCGCGGACTCCTCGATGGCAGCCGACGAGCTGGACATCCCGGACTTCCTCAAGGAAGGCAACTGACGCAACGCGCGTAACTGGCGCGCTGCGGCGCTGCGCTACACGCAATGTGACGTCGAGCGCACTGCGGTGAGGTGCCGGGCCGCCGCCGAGCCTGCCGACAGTTGGTGATCGCGCGCCGATCTGACAAGCTCAGGGTGTGCCTATCGCCTTTGACGGCTCGCTGCGCTTCGCCTTCACGGATCGCCAGGGCGGCGTGAGCCTGCCGCCCTATGACTCGCTCAACCTCGGCGACCATGTCGGCGACGATCCACAGGCCGTGCGCACCAATCGCCGTCTGGCCGCCAAGATGCTCGGCGTGCCGCGCGACCGGGTCGTCTACATGAGGCAGGTGCACGGGGCCGAAGTCGTCGTGGCCCGCGAACCGTGGCCGGACGAGGCGGCGCCGAGCGTGGACGCCCTCGTCACCGACCGGCCCGGACTGGTGCTCGCCGTGCTCGTCGCCGACTGCACTCCGGTGCTGTTGGCCGACCAGACCGCCGGGGTGGTCGGCGCGGCGCACGCCGGGCGGCCCGGGATGGCGGCTGGAGTGGTGACCGCCACGATCGAGGCGATGCGGGAACTCGGCGCGCAGCCGTCCCGGATGGAGGCATACACCGGGCCGGGAGTCTGCGGGTCCTGCTACGAGGTGCCCGAGCAGATGCGCGCGGAAGTGGCCGAACGCGAACCGGACTCCTGGGCGACGACCCGTCAGGGCACGCCCGCGGTTGACGTGCCCGCCGGGGTCTCGGCGCAGTTGCGGCGTGCCGGGGTCCGGGAGAAGCGGATCGAGATCGCCGCCGGGTGCACGATCGAGTCGCCGCAATACTTCTCCTATCGCCGGGACGGGGTCACCGGTCGTTTCGCCGGTTTCATCTGGCTGCACGACGAAGCGGCCGAAGGCTGAGGACCTGTGTCAAGCGGTCAAACGCAGGCTGACGCGCAGCGCGTGGCCGAGCTGGAGCGGAACCTTGCGACGCTGCGTGCTCGCATCGGCGCTGCCTGCGCCGCCACGCATCGTGATCCGGACGAGGTGACGCTTGTCGCGGTGACCAAGTTCTTCCCGGCCGATGACGTGCTGCGGCTGATGGGTCTCGGGCTGCTCGAATTCGGGGAGAACCGCGACCAGGAGGCGTCGGCGAAGGCGGCGCAGGTCGCCGAAAGCCTGGACCTGAACTCGATGCTGCACTTCGCGTATCCCGACCTGGTGAGGCCGATCTGGCATTTCATCGGACAGTTGCAGACCAACAAGGTTCGTTCGGTCGTCTCCTACGCCGACGTCATCCAATCGGTGGACCGGCTCAAGCTCGTCGCCGCACTCGACGAGGCGGCACGGCGGGCTGAGCGCAGGCCCACCTGTCTTGTGCAAGTGAATCTTGACCCTGATGCGATCGGCCGGGGCGGCGCAGAACCCGGCGACGTGGAGCGGATAGCCGACGCCGTCGCGGGTGCCGAGGCGCTACGCCTCGGCGGCGTGATGGCCGTCGCGCCGCTCGGCGCCGATCCCCGCGCGGCGTTCGAACGACTCGCCGAGATTGCCGATAAAGTACGTGGCGCCCACGCTGAGGCTGTGTCACTCTCTGCGGGGATGAGCGGGGATCTTGAGGAGGCCGTCGCCGCGGGCGCGACACACGTGCGCGTCGGCTCCGCCTTGCTCGGCCGGCGGCCACCGCTGCGGTAACGTCTGATCCAGTACCCGAACGAAAAGCGCCGATCGCCCGGAACCGGACGCGAAGTCCGGCGGGTGCCCGGGGGACCGGATGGTCCATCAGTTCGAACCAGGAGGGACGGGCATGCCCGGATTCATGAAGAAGACGGCCGTCTACCTCGGGCTGATGGAGGGGGACGACCCCTACGGTTATGAGGAGTACGCCCAGGAGGGCGACGAGGAGGCGCGTCCCGGGCACCCGGCCGACGGCGAAGAGGAGCCGGAGCGCTACGCCGACTCCGCCGCCGAGCACGAGGCCCGTCCGCTGTTCCTGTCCGAGCAGCGGCGCCCGCGCGAGACCGAGCGTCCCGCTGAGCGGCGCGAGCCGGACCGCCGCGAGCCGGACCGCCGCGAGCCCGAACGCCGCGATTCCGCGTTCCACGCGGAGGCCGCCGGCTACCCGACCTCCCGCCCGGCGGCGATCTCGCTGCTGCCCGAGCGGTCCGACCGGTACGCGGGCAAGGCCTCCGTCGCCGCGATGATGGGCAGTGTCCCGCACGGTTTCGGCGGCGGCAGCGGCGGCGGAAGCGACTCGTCGATCGACGCCTACCGGATCACGACGCTGCACCCGCGCACCTACAACGAGGCGCGCACCATCGGCGAGCACTTCCGCGACGGCACTCCGGTCATCATGAATCTCACCGAGATGGGTGACGCGGACGCGAAGCGGCTGGTCGACTTCGCAGCGGGCCTGGTCTTCGGGCTGCGCGGGTCTATCGAGCGGGTGACTCAGAAGGTCTTCTTGCTTTCACCTGCTAACGTCGATGTGACGGCGGAGGACAAGGCCCGCATCGCAGAGGGCGGGTTCTTCAACCAAAGCTGACAGGTGGTATCCGACCGGGTGCCACCGGTGACAGCGGCATCCGGATGGGCGGCGTTCTCGCGATGGGACACCTGGGGATACAACTGATCACAGCGGTGCTGCGGGCGTACTGGATCGTGCTCATCTTCCGGTGGATCATGGAGATGGTTTTCCAATTCGCCCGTTCCTGGGAGCCGCGCGGTGTCATGCTGGTGGCCGTGGAGTCCGCCTACACGGTCACCGATCCCCCGCTGAAGTTCCTGCGCCGGTACGTTCCGCCGCTGCGGCTCGGCGGCGTCGCGCTGGACTTGGCGTTTATGCTGCTGTTGCTCATCATGTGGCTGTTGATCGGGGTGGTGGGCCGCCTGTGACAAGACATAACAGCCAGGACACGAGATATTGTCTGTCCGGTACGCCGACGATCCACGCTGAGGTGAAGAGATGCCGTTGACCCCCGAGGACGTGCACAACAAGCAGTTCACGACCGTCCGCCTCCGGGAGGGCTACGACGAGGAAGAGGTCGACGCCTTCCTTGACGAGGTGGAGGCCGAGCTCACCCGGCTGTTGCGGGAGAACGAGGAACTGCGTGCGAAGCTAGCCGCGGCCACGCGCGCCGCGGCGGCCGCGCAACAGCAGCCGCCGATGGACCGCCCGCCGATGGATCGGCAGATGGACCGGATGCCGGCCCGGCGAGAACCGGTCCCGATACCCCCCCAGCTACCGGCACCGATGCCGGTGCCCGTGCCGCAACCGCAGCCGCCACAGTTCCAGCCGGGCGGCGACTCGGCGGCCCGGGTGCTCGCGCTGGCCCAGCAGACCGCGGACCAGGCGATCGCCGAGGCGCGCAACGAGGCCAACAAGATCGTCGGCGAGGCGCGTACTCGCGCCGACGGCATGGAGCGCGAGGCCCGCGGCAAGGCGGACGCGCTGGAGCGGGACGCGCAGGAGAAGCACCGCGTGGCGATAGGCACCCTGGAGCAGGCCCGCGCCTCGCTTGAGCGCAAGGTCGAGGACCTGCGCGCCTTCGAGCGCGAATACCGCCAGCGGCTCAAGTCGTACCTGGAGAGCCAGATGCGGCAGCTGGAGTCGAACAGCAGCGACGACGCGATGCTGGCCTCCCGCGGCGGCTCGCCGTTCCCGCAGCTCGGCCCGGGCGCCCCGGTTCCCGCGCAGGCCTCGGCTCCCTCTCCCGCGATGGTCGGTGCCGGAATGGCGCCACCGCCCGGATCGCAGGGCTTCCCGCCGCCGATGCCGGCGCCCGCGATGGCCGGTTCCGCGATGAGCCAGATGACTCAGACCATGGCGCCGATCCGGCCCGGCGTGCCCCCGCAGCCGGCCCCCGTCTATCCGCAGGCGCCGTCGCCGATGCGCGGCTTCCTGATCGACGAGGACCCCGACTCCTGAGGAACCCTTGCGCTGTCCAACCTTTGCACTGGCCAACCCTTGCACTGCCCAACCTTTGCACTGTCCGGGCGCTGGAGCTCCGGCGCGGACACAGCTGATCGCATGACACGGTAGGCGTACCGGGTACGGCTCCGGCTCCGAGAAGGGAGCCGGAGCCGTCGTGCGTCAGGCCTTAGGCCTTCTCCAGCGCGAATTCAAGCCCGAGCTCGGCGTCTTCGAACGCCTGCATGCCGTCGCCGGTGGCTTCCACCGCCGTGAACTCGACCGCGAGCACGTCCTCGGCGATGGCCTCGCCGTGCACGCGCAGTGCCTCGCCGGTCTCCGGCTTCGACGCGGCCCACCGCATCCTGATCCGATCGGACACGTCCAGGCCGCTGGTCTTGCGCGCGTCCTGGATCAGCCGGACCGCGTCCCGCGCGATCCCGGCCAGCCGCAGCTCGGGAGTGATCGCGAGATCGAGTGCGACCGTCTCGCCGTCCGAGGTGGCCACTGCCCAGCCCTCGCGCGGAGTCTCCGTGACGATGACCTCGTCCGGGGTGACCTCGACCGTTTCGCCCTCCACGAGCACCGTCGCCGCGCCGCTCTCGCGCAGCTGCGCCGCGAGTGAAGCCGCGTCAGCCGCCGCGATGGCGTCGGCGACCAGCGGTGTGCGCTTGGCGAAGCGCTTGCCGAGCGCGCGGAAGTTGCCCTTCGCGTGGTACTCCAGCAGGCTGTGCCCGTCTTCCCCGGCTCCCGCTTCGGCCAGCGCGCCGGTGTCCTCGACGTTCAGCTCCTCGGCCACGTGCGCGCGCAGTTCCCCGCTCAGCCGCGCCCAGCCGTTCGCGCCGATCAGCGCGCGGCCCAGCGGCTGGCGGGTCTTCACCCCGGACTCGGCGCGGGTGGCCCGGCCGAGTTCGACCAGCCGGCGCACCAGCGCCACCTGCTCGCCCAGCTGCGTGTCAGCCGCGCCGGACTCGACCGCCGTCGGCCAGGAAGCCAGGTGCACCGACTCCGGCGCGTCCGGCGTGACCGGCCGCACCAGGTCCTGCCAGACCCGCTCGGTGACGAACGGCACGAGCGGGGCCATCAGCCGGGTGACCGTTTCCAGCACCGTGTGCAGCGTCGCCAGCGCCGCCGGATCCGCGTCCCAGAACCGGCGGCGCGAACGGCGCACGTACCAGTTGGACAGGTCGTCCACGTAGGCCGCGAGCAGTTTGCCCGCCTGCTGTGTGTCGAAGTTCTCCAGCGCCGCGTCCACGTCGGCCACGAGCCGGCCCAGCTCGGAGAGCACCCAGCGGTCCAGTACCGGCCGGTCCGCCGGGGCCGGGTCGGACGGCGACGGCGACCAGCCGCCGGTGCGCGCGTACAGCGCCTGGAAGGCGACCGTGTTCCAGTAGGTCAGCAGCGTCTTGCGCACGACCTCCTGGATCGTCGTGTCGCCGACCCGGCGCGCCGACCACGGCGAGCCGCCGGCGAGCATGAACCAGCGCAGCGCGTCCGCGCCGTGCCGGTCCATCAGCGGGATCGGTTCGATGATGTTGCCCAGGTGCTTGGACATCTTGCGGCCGTCCTCGGCCAGGATGTGCCCGAGGCACAGCACGTTGCGGTACGAGGACTGGTCGAACACGAGCGTGCCGATGGCCATCAGCGTGTAGAACCAGCCGCGGGTCTGGTCGATCGCCTCGCAGATGTAGTCGGCCGGGTACGCCTGCGCGAACTCCTCGACCGAGCCCGGCGCGTGCGGGTAGCCGAGCTGCCCGAACGGCATCGATCCGGCGTCGTACCAGCAGTCGATGACCTCGGGCACACGCTCGGCCGGCCGGCCGCAGGCCTCGCCGCCGCCGGCCTTCGCCGGGCAGGTGAAGGAGACCTCGTCGATGTACGGCCGGTGCGGATCCAGGCCGGCCAGGTCGCGCCCGGCCAGCTCGCCGAGCTCGGCCAGCGAGCCGACGCAGGTCAGATGGCCCTCGCTGCACCGCCAGATCGGCAGCGGCGTGCCCCAGTACCGGTTGCGGGACAGCGCCCAGTCGATGTTGTTGTTCAGCCAGTCCCCGTAGCGGCCGTGCTTGACGTTCTCCGGGAACCAGTTGGTGCGCTCGTTCTCCCGCAGCAGCGCGTCCTTCACGGCCGTCGTGCGGATGTACCAGGACGGCTGAGCGTAGTAGAGCAGCGCGGTGTGGCAGCGCCAGCAGTGCGGGTATGAGTGCTCGTATTCAAGGTGCCGGAACAACAGGCCGCGCCGCTGGAGGTCGGCGGTCAGCTGCTCGTCGGCCTTCTTGAAGAACACCCCGCCGACCAGCGGTACGTTCTCCTCGAAGGTCCCGTCAGGCCGGATCGGGTTGACCACCGGCAGACCGTAGGCGCGGCAGATCCGCAGGTCGTCCTCGCCGAACGCCGGAGCCTGATGTACCAGGCCGGTGCCGTCCTCCGTCGTCACGTACTCGCCGAGAACGACGAAGTGCGCGTCCGGCACGTCCACGAGTTCGAACGGCCGCTGGTAGCTCCAGCGCTCCATCTCGCGGCCGGTGAACGACTCGCCGGTCGCCTCCCAGCCTTCGCCGAGTGAACCGGCCAGCAACGGCTCGGCGACGACGAGCCGTTCGTTCCCGTCCGTCGCGACGACGTACTTGACGTCCGGATGCACGGCGACAGCGGTGTTCGACACCAGCGTCCACGGCGTTGTCGTCCACACCAGCAGCGCGGCACGGTGTTCATCGGCACGGTGCTCGTTGTCGCCGGATTCATTGACGCCGGTGCCCAGCGGGCCGGACGTCAGCGGAAAGCGGACGTACACCGACGGATCGACCACCGTCTCGTAGCCCTGCGCGAGTTCGTGGTCGGACAGTCCGGTGCCGCAGCGCGGGCAGTAAGGCGCGACCCGGTGGTCCTGGACCAGCAGACCCTTGTCGAAGATCTGCTTGAGCGACCACCACACCGACTCGATGTAGCCGGGGTTCATGGTCCAGTAGGCCTCGGACAGGTCGACCCAGTAACCCATCCGCTCGGTCATCTTCTCGAACTCGCCGACGTGCCGCTTGACCGACTCGCGGCACTTCGCGTTGAACTCGGCGACGCCGTACGCCTCGATGTCCTGTTTCCCGGTGAAGCCGAGTTCCTTCTCCACGGCCAGTTCCACCGGCAGGCCGTGGCAGTCCCAGCCGGCCCGGCGCTCGACCTGGTAGCCCTTCATGGTCTTGAACCGCGGGAAGACGTCCTTGAAGACGCGGGCCTCGATGTGGTGGGTGCCCGGCGTGCCGTTCGCGGTCGGCGGCCCCTCGTAGAAGGTCCAGCGCGGCCCGCCGGCGGTGGCGGCCAGGGACTTGTGGAAGATCGAGCCGGTCCGCCAGAAGCCGAGCACATCGTGCTCCATGGCGACCAAGTCGACTTGGGCGGGTACCGGGCGATACATGCTCTCTGTGTCCCTCTCGCTCGCGAGCGTGCACGGTGTTCGTCAAAACACAGCGTTCGCGAAGGGACGAGGCGACCGCCGTGCGCTAACACTTGGCGGAGTCCCGCGGTACCACCCTTCTTGGTCCGCACGCGGTGATGTCCGACACAGTGGCGTCACACTCACATATGACGAACAACCGTGTGACAAACAACACGCCACGGGCCCACTCTTTGTGTTGCCCGGCCGGTTCTACTGGGCGGGGACTGGCCGAGACCGTCCCGCTGTTCTTCCGGCGGCTCTGGGGTGATCTTCACATCGCGCACGCCGCCAGGCTCACACCATCCCTGGCTCGCTCACGGCTGCGTACGACGTTACTGCTCCCCTTCCACGCCTTTTCGGACCGCGGCTCATAGTGTACGGCCATGCCAGCAGCGCAGCCGACTCCATTACCTCCATCGCCGACCATCCGCATCGCGATACGCGTCAAACCCGGGGCGAGCCGCACGCGCGTCGGCGGTACCTACGGAGCGGACGATGCGCAGGGCGCGGAAGGCGCGCTGGTGGTGGCCGTACAGGAGCGTGCGGTGGAGGGTAAAGCCACCAACGCGGCGCTCAAGGCGCTCGCCGCCGCGCTCGATGTCCCGGGCCGCAAGATCCGGCTGGTTTCCGGGCTCACCAGTCGGGACAAGATAGTCGAGATTCTGGACCCACCCCCCGGACTCCGACAGCGCCTGGACAGTCTCCGCGCAGGTTGAGGCCGGTACGCCCCGGTTCACCCGGGCGGCGCAGGCGCCCGTCGAAAAAAGTTCTTTGCCCTTTCGTGATTAGGGGCGGAGACGGCCGGGCACCAATCGCACGCGTAACCCGTTGTGCGGAATGGGTGACGGGCGTCGGAGCGCTCCCCACCCCACACACACGCCCGCACCCGAGCCGCCCGGTAGCTTCCCTTTTCGCCGTCGGTGCGGCCCTTTCCGACATGAGAGCGAGGGATGCAGCAGTGAGCACCACCGCGCGCAATTCCGCGTCCGCCGCGACGACGGCGTCTGCACCGGCCGCCAAGAAGGCTGTGAAGAAGACGGCGGCCAAGCCCGCGCAGCGCCCGGCCGCATCAGGCCCGGCGAACAAGGTGCCAGCCTCGCGCGCAGGCCGGGCGGCGGCCAAGCCGAAGAACGAGACGCTTCCGGCGTCCGAGGCAGTGGAGTCTGCGACGGCGGTGGCCGTGGCCGCAGGCGGTGGCGCCCCGGAGACCCTCCCGGTGCGTCCGGGCGAGGACCCGTGGACCGCGCAGGAGATCGCGGAGGTCGTGGCGGACCTGCGCACCGAGGTCGACCGCCTGCGCGCCGACGTGGCCTCGGCCGACACGGCCCTGGCCGACCTGCTGCGCGACGCCAGCGACGGCGCGGGCGACGATCAGGCGGACGCCGGGTCGAAGAACTTCGAGCGCGAGCACGAGATGTCCATCGCGGCGAACGCCCGGGAGATGCTCATCCAGTCCGAGCGCGCGCTGGCCCGGATCGCCGCCGGCACCTACGGTGCCTGCGAGAGCTGCGGCGAGCCGATCGGCAAGGCGCGGCTCCAGGTCTTCCCGCGCGCGACCCTGTGCGTGAGCTGCAAGCAGAAGCAGGAGCGCCGGTAGGCGTGCGACTCACGCCGTTCGACCAGGTAAGGTCGCGGCGTGGAACGTATGGATACCGCGAACGGGCAGGATTCCGCGTCGGCGGCCGGATCCGACCGCCGACCGGCCAGTGACCGGGCCGCTGACCAGGCTCTCAGCGACCAGGCACTGACTGTCGAGAACAACGTTCCACGCTCTACCGGCACTGCCGACAGTGGACAGGGACGGGGACGGGGACGGGGACGGGGACGGGTGCGCCGGATCGGCGTGCTGCTGGCGGTGGCGGCGGCCGTTTACGCGCTGGACATGGGCAGCAAAGCCCTCGTGGTCGCCACGATGCACTACGGACAGCCGATCCGGCTGCTCGGATCGGTGCTTGAACTGGACTACACGCGCAATCCGGGCGCGGCCTTCTCCATCGGCGAGGCTTACACGGTCTTCTTCACCGCCATCGCGGTCGGCGTCATCGTGGTGATCCTCCGGCTGTCGCGCAGCCTGTTCAGCCTGCCGTGGGCGGTCGCGCTCGGCCTGCTGCTCGGCGGGGCGTTCGGCAATCTGACCGACCGGCTGACCCGCGCGCCCGGCCTGTTCCGCGGCTGGGTCGTGGACTTCATCTCCGTGCCGCACTGGCCCATCTTCAACCTCGCCGACTCGGCCATCGTCGTCGGCGGGACGCTGATGGTGCTGCTCGCTTTCCGCGGCCTGCACCCCGACGGCACGGACGAGCGCGCCGCGCATCGTGCGTCCAATGGGTCCAGTGCGGACGGGGCCGCCTCGTGACCTCCGTAGGCCCCGTGGGCAGCCTCCGGTCGCTGCCTGTGCCTGAAGGACTCGACGGCGAACGCGTGGATGCGGCACTGTCGCGCATGTTCGGCCTGTCGCGCACGAAGGCGGCGGAGTTGGCCGCGGACGGCTGTGTCGCGATCGACGGCTCGATGGTCGGCAAATCCGACAAGGTGCGCGGCGGCGCGTGGCTTGAGGTGGAACTCCCGGCGCCTCCGGTCCCGCTCGGGCAGACGCTCCCGGAGCCGGTGCCCGGCATGCGGATCGTCCACGACGACGACCACATCGTCGTCGTCGACAAGCCGGTCGGCGTGGCCGCGCACCCCAGCCCCGGCTGGCTGGGCACGACCGTGGTCGGCGGCCTCGCGGCGGCGGGCTACCGGATCTCCACCTCCGGCGCGGCGGAACGCCAGGGCGTCGTGCACCGGTTGGACGTCGGCACCTCGGGTCTGATGGTGGTCGCGAAGTCAGAGCTCGCCTACACGATGCTCAAGCAGGCGTTCCGCGATCGGGAGGTGGACAAGACCTACAACGCGCTCGTCCAGGGCCATCCCGACCCGATGAGCGGGACGATCGACGCGCCGATCGGCAGGCACCCCAAGCTCGACTACAAGTGGGCGATCACCGCCGACGGCAAGGACTCGGTCACCCACTACGACACGGTCGAGGCCTTCCGGCACGCCACCCTGCTCGACATCAAGCTGGAGACCGGCCGCACGCACCAGATCAGGGTGCACATGTCCGCGCTGCACCATCCGTGCGTGGGCGATCTGACGTACGGTGCGGACCCGGTGCTGACCAAGCGGCTCGGCCTCGCCCGGCAGTGGCTGCACGCCGTGCGGCTCGCGTTCGACCACCCGGCAAGCGGCGAGCGCGTCGGATTCGAGTCGCCGTACCCTGACGACCTGCGGCACGCCCTCGACCTGATCGCCGAAGAGAGCTGACCGGGACCGTTCCGCCGCCGAATCCTCGTGCTCTCCCGTGCCGTGATGCACCGGTGTCGCCTTCGCCTGCTCCCATGGCAGGACCGGCAGGCCCAAGTCGGCAAGGAGTTCCGGTACGCCTGCCTGGTACGGCGACGAGCCGGTGCACGTGGTCAGGCACTGGATGCGCAGGTCACCGTCGAAGAGCGGCAGTAGGTCGAGCAGCGTGGTGGCCGACGTCACGTTGTGGATGACGAACAGCACGAGCGCCGTGTCGGCCCGGGCAGTCCAGTGCGCGGCGGCCGGTCCCACCGGAACGCGTAGCCAGCCTTCCGGCGTTTCGCGGCCCATCGCGGTCGTTTTCCTGCTTCCGCGCGCGACGGCAGACTCGGGACACTGCCCTGCGGCGATGCTGCGTGGCGAAGGCCGGGCGGCGAAGGTCGGGCGGGCATCGATTCGGGATGATCCGATATAATCGGGCCTTCCGGCGGAGGGGCCCGCCGTCAACCGCCGTGACCAGCACCTGCGGCCAACGGTCCCTACTCGAACGAAGGTCTATCGCGAGTAGGCGAGGTGTACCCGGATGACTCCAGACACCGGTCCTGAGGCCGCGATCGACGGCGATCATGAACTGCCGATCGATCCGGACACCGGAATCGAATCGGCGGGCGGCAGCGGGCACGGTATATCCCGCGATGGCGCGGGCCGGAGCACCGGCGTGAACCGGGGCGGCGACCGTGACCGTGGCCGTCACCTGCGCATACTCGCGGCGATCGCGGTCGGCGGGTTCGTCGGCGGCATCACCCGGTACGAGGTCGGGCTCGCCGTGCCCACGTCGCGCGGGGGCTTCCCGGCCGCGACCTTCGGCGTCAACCTTGCCGGCTCGTTCATTCTCGCCCTGCTCGTGGTGGTCGTGCTGGAGATCCTGCCGCCGACGGTGTACCTGCGCCCGCTGCTCGGCGTCGGGTTCTGCGGTGCGCTGACCACCTTCTCGACCTGGATGCTCGACGCCGACCGGCTGATAGGCGCCGGCCGCTTCGGTATGGCCGCGGTCGACCTGTTCGGCTCGCTGGTCGCCGGACTGGCGGCCACCAGCCTCGGCCTGACGGTCGGCCGGGCGATCGCGGCGCACCGGGCACGCGTCCGCGCGAGCGTGCGTGACGAAGAGCGCGAGCTGGTGGGGGACGCCGCATGATGCTGGCAGCGGCCGTGGGGCTCGGCGCGGCGGTGGGAGCGGTGGCCCGCTACCTGGTGGACCAGGCGGTCGCACGCCGACGCGATCGGGTGTTCCCGGCTGGCACCTGGCTGATCAACCTAAGCGGCTCGTTCGTGCTCGGCCTGCTCGCGGGTCTGGCCACGCACCACGGGCTGGCGCCGGGCACGGTCGCGATCGCCGGCACCGGAGTGTGCGGCGGCTACACCACCTTCTCCACGTTCGCCTACGAGACGGTGCGGCTGATGGAGGAGGGCTCGGGCCTGGTCGCGCTGGCCAATCTGGCCGGGAGCCTGGTCGCCGGACTGGCCGCGGCGGCGCTCGGCCTGGGTATCGGCCTGGCATAGCCCGGGCCTGGTTCCGATCTTGACCAGACCCTCGATCAGAACCCGATCGGGCTGTCGGTCTGGGGTCGGAAGCGGTGTGCGGCATCTGTGCGGAACGCAGCCGAAGCGTAGACGAATACGGGGCAAACCCTTTCCGATCGGACTTGCGCGGCCAGGGGAGTGGCAGCAGGCTGCGACGTGGACTCGACCGCGCCAAGCGGATCAGGGAACGTATTCCATGCTCTCAGCAACCCCTGGAGAACCTGACATGCGCAGCAGGATCCTCGCCACGGCCGCCGCCGCGCTGTTGTCGCTCGGCGGTCTCGTCGGAGCAAACGAGGCGCAGCCCGCAGCGGCTGCCACAGGCCCGTGCGGCACACTTGCCACCGCTCCGCACTACACTCACGTCATCTGGGTGTGGATGGAAAACCACAGCTACAGCGACATCATCGGCAGCAGTCAGGCACCGTACATCAATAGCATTGCAAATGGGTGTGGCCTGGCCACCGACTACCTCAACCTCTCCCACCCGAGCCTGCCGAACTACGTCGGCGCCACCTCGGGGCTCGCGGTCGGCTCGTTGTCGACCTTCGACAGCGACTGTAGCCCGTCAAAGCGTTGCAGCACCTCGACGGCCAGTGTCTTCGGCCAGGGCGAGAGCTGGAAGAGTTACGAGGAGTCGATGCCCTCGAACTGTGACAAGTCGAACTCGGGCGAGTACGCGGTGCGGCACAACCCGCCGCCCTACTTCACGACCCTCAGCGGCTGCTCCACGTTCGACGTGCCTTACAGCACGCTCGCCGCAGACCTGTCCGGAGGCACCCTGCCGGCTTTCTCGTTCGTGACGCCCAACCTGATCGACGACATGCACGACGGCACCGTCGCGCAGGGCGACAGCTGGCTGTCGAGCAACCTGCCGACGATCCTGAACAGCTCCGAGTACACCAGCGGCGGTACCGCGGTCTTCATCACCTGGGACGAGGGCTCCGGCGGCTCGACCGGCGAGAGCTGTGCTTCCAACACGACCGACCAGAGCTGCCACGTCGCCACGATCGTGATCAGCCCGAGCACGCCGGCCGGCACCAAGTCCGGGACGCTGTTCAACCACTACTCGCTGCTGGCCACCGCCGAGCAGTTGCTCGGCCTGCCGTTCCTCGGCCAGGCCGCGTCCGCCCCGACGATGACGTCGGCGTTCAACCTCTGACACCGGCTCGGCCTGCGAATCCGGGGCGTGCCGGTTTCACTCGGACCGGCACGCCCGGCGTCCGCCATCGAGCCATGGCCGGGAGCTGATTGACAAAGGTCTAAACCAGTCGCATGGTGTGTGCGAGATTGGTCTATACCCACGTGACTGGAGGCTTACATGCGCATGCTGACGCGCAGGTTCAACCTGTCCGCGGCCGCTCTGCTGCTTGGTGCCGCTGCCGTCGCGCTGCCCGCGGTGGCAGCACCCGGCAGTGCCGCCGCCGCGCCGCGCGCCGCGGCGGCCACCGGGACACCGATTCAGATCTACGGCGCCTGGCACTGTAGCAACGACGCCTGCCTGTGGGGCAGCGTGCGCACGATCGCCGACTTCGACGCCAACAACCACTGGCTGATCGACCGCGGCGACGGCAAGCCGTCGGTGAACCTGGTCGTGCTGAGCTTCGTGAACCCGCTGCGGCTGCTGAACGGGACCAACGACAGCGGCGACGCCAACGGCGTCCCGGTCGGCATGACCTCCACCATCGTGAACTACTTCACCAGCCACGGCATCCGGGTCATGCTCTCCATCGGCGGCATCACCTACACCAACGACTGGGACACCGCGCTCGCGCAGAACGGGACCCTGCTCGGGCAGAAGGCCGCCGCGCTGGCCACGCAGCTGGGCGTCGGCATCGAGATCGACTACGAGAACGGAAACAGCCCGAATCTCACGGGCCTGCAAGCCTTCGTCACGGCCTATCGCGCGGCGCACCCCTATGATGCGACCGGCGCCGACCCGACCGCCCGGCTGACGATCGACGTGGCCGCCGGCGACCGCTGGCTGGTCGGCCTGGATCAGTACGCCACCGCGAACTGGCTGAAGACGAGCAGCCCGGTGCTCGACTACGCCAACGCGATGGTGCCCTCGAAGCAGCCCTCGGCGAGCAGCGCCGAGTCCAACTGGCTGGAGCACGTGGACGGCAAGCCGACCTACTCGCCGCCGATCCCGCCGCTCGCCCCGGCCAAGTTCACCGGCTCGCTGTTCATCTCCGAGGGCAACACGGTGCGTCCCGAGTGCACGAACTTCGCCTCGTCGGTGCAGAACGCCTCCAGCTCCTGGGTCGAGTCCGTCGCCCCGGCCGGTGCCGGCACCACGGCCGGAATGCTCGGCTACATGTTCTGGGCCGCGGACGTCTCGTCGACCCGCGGCGTGAACACCGATCCGCCGAACACCTGCCTGGGCGGCGTCGGCGTTGGATCCACCGCGCTCAGCGTGCCGATTCCGATGCCCGCGCTGCGCCAGCAGTAACGAGCGACAGCGGGTCAGGACATACGAGAACATACGTGCCCTGCGCTCACCGCGCCGCTGGTGAGCGCAGGGCACGAGCTCTATTCCAGCCCGCCGACTCGGTCGCCGCCGAGTGCCCGCGCCACGCCTTGGCGGTCCATGCGCTGCCAGCGCAGCCGCGTCCCGATGACCGCCGTGACCGCGGACTGAATCAGCACCAGATACATCAGCTGCCGGTAGACGAACTGTTGCAGCGGCAGGCTCCACAGCACTCGGTGCCGTTCGCGGTCGAGGGTGAAGGCGTACCAGCCCGCGGCGGTCTGCACCGCGAGGAAGCCGAGCCAGACCTCGGTCATCTTCACCACGTCGCCGAAGATGAGCCCGTAGACGGCGAACACGTCGACCAGCGGGGCGAGCAGCGGCAGCAGGATCTGGAACAACACCAGGTAGGGCAGGCCGCGGCGGCCGAGCCGCCCGGAGCCGCCGCCGTCGAACACGCTGCGGCGGTGCTTCCACATCGCCTGCATCGTGCCGTAGGACCAGCGGTAGCGCTGCTTCCACAGCTGCCCGAGGCTCGCCGGGGCCTCGGTCCACGCGATGGCGTCCTGCGCGTAGACCACGCGCCAGCCCGCGCGGATGATCGCCATGGTCAGATCGGTGTCCTCGGCGAGCGTCGAGTCGCTCAGACCGCCGACGTCCGCCAGCGCCTCGCGGCGGAACGCCCCGATCGCGCCGGGCACCGTCGGCATGCATCCGGCCAGGTCGTAGAACCGGCGGTCGAGGTTGAATCCGACCACGTACTCGATGTGCTGCCAGCGGCCGAGCAGCCCGGTGCGGTTGGCCACCTTCGCGTTGCCGGAGACCGCGCCGATCCCGGGATCCGAGAACGGCTGAACCAGCTGGTGGATCGCGTCCGGGGCGAAGACCGTGTCGCCGTCCAGCAACACCATGATGCGGCCGCGGGCGTTCGCCATCCCGTTGTTCAGGGCGGCCGGCTTGCCCGCGTTGGGCTGCCGGATCAGCCGGACGCCGTCGTTCGCGAAACGCCGCACGATCGCGGAGGTGCCGTCCGTCGAGCCGTCGTCGACCACGATGATCTCCATGGGGTGCTCGTTGTCGAGCAAGGAGATCAGCGTGGCCTCGATCCCGGCCTCCTCGTTGTAGGCGGGGACGATCACGGACACCGGCTCCCATACCGGCGGGCCCCACGGCCCGCGCCTGCGGCGGGCGTGCCGGCGCGCCGTGCCGAGCAGCAGGAGCAGTCGCAGGATGCTGAGCACGCCGGCCACCAGGATGATCCAGCCGAGGGCGGTGACCGTGAAATCGGAACTCTGCACGGCCAGGATCAGGACTCGTCCGCGCCACTGCTGGCTGGACACGGCCGGTGTCTGCGGGGAAGGCGCGCCGATGAGCCCGCTGACGGTGGTGAACGTGTAGCCGCGCGCCTTGAGCAGCGGAATGAGCCGGTCGAGCGCGGCGACGGTCTGCGAGCGGTCGCCGCCCGCGTCGTGCATCATCACCAGCAGCCCCGGGGTTCCTTGCGCCGGCAGCACGTTCGCGACGATCCGCGCGACGCCGGGGCGCATCCAGTCCTCGCTGTCCCGGTTGGTGAGCACGACGAGGTACCCGTGCGCGCCCGCGTCCCGCAGCGCGGCCCAGTCGGCGTTGTCGAGCGAGTCGGGTTCGGAGGAGTACGGCGGGCGCAGCAGCGCCGTGGACACGCCGGTGGCCGCGTCGATCACGGACTGGGTCTGCGAGAACTCGAAGCTGCGCCGCCACTCGCTCGCCATGGCCAGATCGTCGTGGGTGAAGGTGTGGATGCCGACCTGGTTGCCCGCCGCCACCTCGGCGCGGGCCAGCTGCGGGTTTTGCGCGACGCGGCCGCCGACCAGGAAGAAGGTCGCCGGCACGTGGTACTTCGCCAGCACGGCGAGGACCTGCGGCGTCCACTGCGGGTCCGGGCCGTCGTCGAAGGACAGCGCGATATGGCCGGGAAGGGCGGGGTAGGAACGTTGCGCGCCGCCGCGGGTGTCGATCACCGGGCCGCCCTGCGCGATCGCGGCGGGGACCTGGTCGGACGAGACGGGGATGTGCGGGCCGCTGGAGCCTTCTCCGCCGACCTCGTGGTGCACGAGCCCGTAGATCAGCAGCATGCCGAACAACGAGATCAGCGAGAACGCGACCAGCAGCCAGTGCGCGCGCGGCGGTACGGCCCGTGCGGCGCGCCGTCTGCCGGCCATCAGTGGCCGTGCCCGCTGCTCGGGCCCGGTGAGGCGCTTTTCCCGACCTTGCCGGGCGGCACGCGGCGGTCGCCGCTCGGCGAGGGCGACGGCGAGGCGGCCTGGGACGAACCCGGGGAGTTCGTGAGGCCGGAGACGGGTGCCGTGCCAGTGGGCGTGCCGGATCCCGCGTGCGCGGCGACGGTGTGCGGCGTCGACGCGTCCGGCTTGCCGGTGGAGTTCGAGCCGCTGGCGGCGCTCGGCGGGCCGGGAATCGGGAGCAGCGCGTTCGGCGGCACGGGGCCGCCGAGGAAGCTCAGGGCCACCGCGACCCCGTAGGCGCCGACGAGCGCGATGAAGGCGAAGGCGGTGGTACGGATCGCGCGCCGTCGCCGACCGGTCGCGTCGACGAAGACCGGTGCGGGCACGACATCCGCGACATCGGGCTCGGAGCCGGGCGGGGGAGCGGTCGCCGGTGCGGAGGCAGGCATGGGAGCCACGCCTGTCCTGTGCGTGTCGTAGTTCACGCCTCTGTCACCGGTCCTCGCTGTCGATGTCACCGAGACGGGCCTGCGGCGCCCAGGGGATGGGGGGTCGCGGCGCCGCAGGCCCTTGTGGAGATGCGATAGCGGATGCCGGGGGGGACGAATCCGCGCGCGTCTCGCGGGAGAGAGGCGCTTGGCGCGGTCGCCGTGTTACACGGGGCGCTGTTACTTCTGCCACGCTGGCCTGAACGTGCGTTCGGCAGCCCGCGCGTGTCGGTTGACAGCGATCAGTGATTGGTGCTGCGCGGCGTCGGTGAGCGGGAGACGTGTGGGTTACCGCGCGTCTGCGTCGGCTTGACGCTGGGTATCGAGGACGGCGGGCTGGTCTCAGGGGACGGTGTTGCCTTCACGTCGTTGCCCAGAGTTTCGAGCAGTCGTGCGCAGTACGCCTTGACCTTGTGCTCGTCGCCTGCGGCTGTGATCAGCGTCGTCTGATCCGCGGCGCTGAGGTCGCCACGCCAGTCGGAGCCGGTTTGGGAGATCTGCCGGCACAACGCGGCCATCGCGCTCGTGGGCACCGCACCTGTCGTGAGCGGTGTCGTCGCCGTGCCGCCGGTCGGCGTGCCGCTCGTCGCAGCGTTCGGCGACGGGTGGCCGGTGGACGACGAAGGAGCTGCGCCGACGCCGAGGTAGTCGTGCGCAATCCTTTGCATTCCGGCCGGAAGCACACCCACGCTCGCGGCGGCGACGCCGACGCCGCAGACCACGAGAATCGACGCGGCGAACCGTACGACGAGCACGCGTGCCGTGGAGCGTCGGCGAACGGGCCTTCCAGCACCCACCGCTGAGGTTGCGGCGGTTTCGTGAAACGCCGCGAGCAATCCGTGCGGGAGCACGGGCTGAGCATGCCCGGTACCGGCGTGGCCGGTCGGCGCGGGCACGGGCTCTGACGCGATCATGATCAGCGTGCGCAGATCCTCCGTGCCGCGCCCGCCATCCTGGCCGCTCAGGATGCGACCCGCTGCGCGCCACCCGATTCGCCGCGGCCCAGTCCGCCGGGCCGCGGCGCGGCGCGGCGACCGGCCGTCGTCCGGCGTGCCGTTCGGGAACGCGGCGCCGCTCACGAGGTCACCTCGTCGATTCGGCGGCCTCGGGGCCCGGCGCTTTCGAGCTCGACGCCGAGTTCACGCGTGACCTGTCTTGACTCGCGCGCGTCCTGCCGAGCCGGCTGCGGCGTCCCGTCGGCCAGGAAAACCGAGAGATTGCGCAGGCCGCGCATCGCGGCGATCCGTACCGCTCCAGCCCGCTTGCCGAGCACGTTCGCGCTCTGCTTCGCGTCCAGGCCGATGATCACGCGCAGCATGACCGCTTCGGCCTGGTTCTTCGGCAGCCGCGCGATCAACTCCAGTGCGCGCTCGGTGGACAGCCGCTCCACGGCCTCGGCGGCGGTGTCGTCCGCGGCGGACCCCGCGCGCGGCGCCTGCGGCGAATCGCCCGGCAGGCCCACCGGATCCTCCAGCCGGCGCCCCGAACGCCGCAACTCGTCCAGCCCCCGGTTGCGCGCCACCCGGAACAGCCACACCCGGAACCCGGCGCCGTCGCCCCGGAACCCGCGCACGTCGCGAGCGGCCTGCAACCAGGTCTCCGACGCGACGTCCTCGGCCGCCTGGCCGACCACGACCCGCAGGTAGCGCAATATCAGCGGATTGAGGAAGATCCACAGGTCCGTGAACCCGCGCTCCTCGCCCCGCCGCGCCGCGTTCAGCGCGTCGTCCAAGCCGGCGGCGTCCACGCCTTTGTCCTCGCTCTCGGCGCCCGGGTCTCCCGTGCGGACGCGGCGACCGCCGCCGCGCTGATCCGGCCACACACGATACTCAGACGTCAGCGTTGTCGCGCCACGTCCGGGTTCTTTCGCCGGCGGAAGCGGGCGATCTTGCGCGTCACGCGGCGAATCCGCGCCGAATGCGCTGAACGCGAAGGACAGCGGCCGGCGCGGGCGCACGGCGGTCAGCGTGCGCGGGCGCGCCGTGTCCGCGCACTCGGTCGGGTCCGCGTGGTCAATCGCCATTGGCAGGCAGGCTTCCGGCCAGCCGCTGCAATTCTCCGGACAGCAGATTCGCGGCGGCCGAGGACATCTGCCCGGCGGACGCGTAGCCGGAGACCTGCCGCTGCACGCCGCCGATCATGCCGCTGACGTTGCGCCACTGCTTCCGCCCGCCGTTCTGCTGCGCCGAGGACACGGCGCTCTGAAGGCCCCCGACCGAATTGCTCAGGTTCTGCCCGGCGTTCGCCGACAGCGTCCCGGGGCCCTGCGCGGCCAGGGTCTGGATCTGGCCGGAGAGCGCCCGGAGGTAGCCGAGCGGGTCGCCCCCGGGGCCGGGCAGCGGTGACACGGAGAGAGCGGACGAGGTCCGGCTCGCTGACGCGGACGGCTGCGCGGACGAGGATGCGCCCGCGGAACCGCTCGGCAGGGACACGCTAACCACGGTGGACGTCGGGGACGCACCGGCAGTGGCCGCTGCCGAACCGCCGCTTGCCGATTGATCGGCGGGCGCTCCACCGCCGGTGATCGTGTGTACCAGCCCCAGCATCAGCAGCCCGATGACGAGAAGCGCCGCCACCAGCAGCCCGACGGGGGCCAACCTGCGCCGGTCGACTCCGGCGCTCGGCCCGGCGTGCCGCCGCGCGACGCGGGGCGTGACGGTGGCGTTGTCCGCCGCGTCACCTTCCCCGGTCCCGCCGCTGCCAGTCCCCCCGGTGCCAGCTTCCGCAGCACCGATGCCGAGAATGCCGAGGCCCGCAGTAGCAGCGGTGGTGGCGTCGGCCGCGTCCGCTGTGCCGTACAACGGCAGAACCTGCGTGGCATTCACGTCCCGTGCCTTGTCCGCAGCGGGCACCGAGCCGTACAGCGCGAGCGTTTGCACGGCCTGCTCGGCCGTGGGCCGCCGAGTAGGGTCCTTGGACATGCAGGCGAGGTAGAGCTCGCTGATGCCTTGCGGCAGCCCGGCGATCACGAGCGGAGGCGGCGCGCCGTGCAGGTGCGCGTGGCTGAGCCAGGTGATGTCTCGGTCCCGGTATGGCGGCTGACCGGTCAAACACCAGTGGAGCACGCAGCCGAACGCGTACATGTCCGAAGCCGGCAGCGCGCTGTGTCCGGTCAGCTGCTCGGGCGCCATGCACACCGGAGTTCCGACGGTCGCGCCCTCGACCGTGCCGTCCTCCGCAGTCGCTTGCGCGATTCCGAAGTCCAGCAGCTTGACCCCGGAGTCGGTGAGCATCATGTTGGCGGGCGTCACATCCCGGTGAGTGATCCCGGCCCGGTGCGCTGCCGCCAGCGCGTCGGCGAGCTGTCCGCACAGCGACAGCGTCTCCTGCCACGGCAGCGGCCCCTCGGCCAGCCGCGCGGCCAGGCTCCGGCCGTCGAGCAGTTCCGTGACCAGCACCGGCTGCACCGCTCCGTCGAGGCCCGGCGTCTCCAGGAGGTCGAACACGACGATGATGTGCGGATGCGCCAAGGCGGCCAGCGCCCGCGCCTCCCGGCGCAACTGGCCGCGTTCGCCCTCGTCGGCAGCCGTCGGACCGGACAGGACCTTGAGCGCCACCTGCCTGCCCAGCGTCTCGTCCACCGCCGCCCACACGGTCGCGCTCGCCCCCGAGCCGAGCGGGCCGAGCAGCCGGTACCGCTCGGCGATCAGGCCGTCCGGTGCCACCACCCTCACTTCGTCGTCACCACCCGACACAGCGCCTCCGCGCGTCCAGCACGCGGCAGCCGGCCGTGCCCGGCTGGAAACGTACGGTCATCATCTACTTTCGTAGCCAATCGAAATAGCACGAGGAGACAGGCGTCCCGGGCGCCGGGCGTGTTACGGACGGCCTGTGGGGGCCCGGCCGTGATCTTCTCCGGCCGTCGGGCAGGCCGCCGCCGGTCCGCTGTGCTGACCGTTATGACTGCGGCTTGCGCGCAGTGACCAGCCATGCGGCGGTACCCAGCTCGACGCCGCGCGGCGTCGCGTGCGGGAGCAGGGCGTCGTGCAGTGCTGCCGCTGCCACGTCGCGCGCATGCTGGTCGGCTGCGCCAAAGGCGGCGCGGTTCGTCGGGGTGCTCAGCTGGTACTTGACGGCGTCCTCGACGTCGGCGCCGATCCACGTGGGCTCGGCCACGGCGGTGATCCCGATCGCAACGAAACCGGCGCCGGTCAGCAAGCTGCGAACGTCGGCGGGGTCGGCCAGGGAGTACGGGCCCGGTTCGCCGGGTGCTCCGCTGCGGTCCGGCAACGCGAGGTGCGGGGAGATCGCGCGGCGCGGAAGGGTGAAGTACTCGTTGGCGTCCGCCGCCTGCCAGCACAGGAACGCCAATCGTCCGCCGGGGTGCAGGGCGTTCGCGATGTTGGCGAAGGCCGCGTGCGGGTCGGCGAAGAACATCACGCCGAACCGGCTGAGCATCACGTCGAAACCGCCGGGCGCGAACGGGTGGACCTGCGCGTCGGCCTGCTCGAACACGACGTTGCCGATGCCTTCGGCCGCTGCCTGTCCGCGGGCCTCGGCCAGCATCGGCGCGGACAGGTCCACCCCGAGCACTTTTCCGTCGGCGGCCCGCCGCGCGGCTTGCAGTGTCGTGCCGCCGCAACCGCAGCCGACGTCCAGGACGCGCTCGCCGGCCGAGATGTCCGCGGCGGCGAACAAGTGCGGGGAGAAGTTGCGCAACTGGGCCTCGCGCCGATCCCGGAACTCCACCCAGTGCCGCCCGGTCTCCCCGTTCCATGCCTCAGACTGCGCCGTGTTCACGACTTCGGCGGCCGCCGTGGCCTTTCCGGTCCTTCCGCCTTCGTACTGCGGCATTGTGTAGCCTTCCCGTGCCTGGCTTCGCCTGCTCAACCACACTGACACAGAGCGCGAGAGTGCGGGTCGCGCCATGTCCACGGTCCAACGGGAGCGAAACATGGCACGAGCCATCAATACCAGAACTTCGCGGTCGGCCGGCGTGCTGTCGGCCGCCGCCGTCCTGTCGGGGCTGGCCGGTTGTTCCGGCGCGCAGTCGCCGACCGCGGCCGCCACGTCGGCATCACCCTCACCCTCGATCACCGCGGCGTGCATTTACTCCGGCAACGCGCTGGCGAAGCGGATCGTGCACTTCCGCAGGGCCGACGGAAACGAGACCGTGGAAGCATACGTACGCAGCCCGGCCCCCGCGACCGCGTCCCCCGGCTCGGCCAGCTCGGTCGGCTCGGCCACGGTGGGCATCGTGGTGGATCACGAGTCCGGCCAAACCCTGTGCGACAGCATGGGCTGGGCGGACCAGTTCGCCGCGGAGGGATACCGGGCGATCGCCCCGACGCTCGACGACACCAACCAGGTCACCGAGACCGAGGGCGCAGTCGCGTACCTGCGGGCGCACGGCGCGACGCGGATCGTCCTGCTCGGCGCCTCGATGGGCGGCACGACGGTGCTCCAGACGGCCGCCGAACTGCAACCGCCGGTGCAGGCCGTGATCAGCGTCTCGGGCCCGGAGTCGTACTACCCGCTCGACGCGTCGGCCGCCGCGGCCAAGCTCGCCGTCCCGGTCTTCTACTCGGCGGGCGCGGGCGACACGGGATTCGCGGCGGCGGAAACGAACCTCTACAACGCCACGCTGGAGAAGGACAAGGTCCTCGACATCGTGCCCGGAACCGACCTGCACGGCTTCGACCTGCTCGGCACGCTGCTGGCCAAGGTCAACGCCTTCATCCAGTCCCACACCCGGTAGCGGAGCAACGGCAGTACCCTGCTTCGATGCGGACCCCGCCCTGTATGGCGGCGATGCTCGGCTGATAGCTTCGTTCTCGCGCGGGACGCGCGAAATGGCCGGTCTTGCTCGGCGCGGTGAGACCGGCCGCCGCTCGTGTGACGTCGCGACGGCGTCGTCCCGCGTGGCGCGGTTGGTCGCGGCGGGACTGACCAACCAGCAGGTGGCCGACGGGCTCCAAGCCGGCGTGAAAACCGCTGAGTTCAACGTTGGCAAGGTCTACCGCAAGCTCGTACGTCGTGCAGCGCCGTGTGGTGCAGTCGTGTCGGTCGCTCGCGATAGCGTTGCCCGTATCTCGTAGTTCCTGGAGAGTTCCTGGTCGGGCATCGGAGGCTGTGGCGTGAGTGCAGATCAGTTCGTTCACCTGCACGTTCACACCGAGTACTCGATGCTCGACGGGGCCGCGCGGCTGAAGGACATGTTCAAACGGGCCGCCGAGCTCGGGATGCCCGCCGTCGCGATGACCGACCACGGCAACCTGCACGGGGCGAACGACTTCTTCCGACAGGCCGTCGGCGCCGGGGTGAAGCCGATCATCGGCATTGAGGCGTACGTTGCCCCGGAGGCCCGGCAGACCACCAAGCAGATCTACTGGGGCCAGCCCAGCCAGAAGTCCGATGACGTGTCAGGTTCCGGCTCCTACACGCACATGACCATCTGGTCGGCGAACGCGCGCGGCCTGGCGAATCTGGTCAAGCTGTCCTCCCGTTCGTACACCGAGGGCTTCCACCGCAAGTGGCCGCGGATGGACCGCGAGATCCTGGCCGAGCACCACGAGGGGCTGATGGCCACCACCGGCTGCCCCTCCGGCGAGGTGCAGACCCGGCTGCGGCTCGGCCAGTACGACAAGGCGGTCGAGGCCGCCGCGACTTACCAGGAGATCTTCGGCAGGGACAACTACTACCTGGAGCTGATGTCGCACGGCCTGGACATCGAGACCCGGGTGCGCGAGGACCTGCTGCGCATCGGCCGCGAGCTGAACATCCCGCCGGTGGTCACCAACGACTCTCACTACACCTACCGTGAAGAGTCGGTCTCGCACGACGTGCTGCTGTGCATCCAGACCGCCGCCAACATCGACGACCCGAACCGGTTCCGCTTCGGCGGCGACGGCTACTACCTCAAGAGCGCGGACGAGATGCGCGCGGTCGAGTCCGGCGACGTGTGGCTGGAGGGGTGCCGCAACACCCTGCTGATCGCCGAGAAGGTCGACACCGCGGGCATGTTCGAGTTCAAGAACCTGATGCCGAGGCTGCCCGCGCCGGGCGGGATGGCTGAGGACGAGTGGTTCCGCAAGCTCGCCTACGACGGCATGGACCGGCGCTTCCCCGGCGGCTACCCGGACCCCGAGGCCTACCGGCAGCGGCTGGAGTACGAGCTCGGCATCATCATCCAGATGGGGTTCCCCAGCTACTTCATCGTGGTCGCGGACTTCATCAACTGGGCCAAGGACGACGGCATCCCGGTCGGCCCCGGCCGCGGCTCGGCGGCCGGCTCGCTGGTAGCCTACGCGCTCGGCATCACCGACCTCGACCCGATCCCGTACAACCTGCTGTTCGAGCGCTTCCTCAACCCCGACCGCGTCTCGATGCCCGACATCGACGTCGACTTCGACGACCGCCGCCGCGCCGACGTGATCCGCTACGTCACCGAGAAGTACGGCGAGGACAAGGTCGCCCAGATCGCCACCTTCGGCACGATCAAGGCCAAGGCGGCCGTGAAGGACTCCTCGCGGGTCCTCGGCTACCCCTTCGCGATGGGCGACCGGATCACCAAGGCGATGCCCCCGGCGGTGATGGGCAAGGACATCCCGCTGTCCGGCATCTTCGACCCCGAACACAAGCGCTACAACGAGGCCGGCGAGTTCCGCGCGCTCTACGAGGGCGACGTCGACGTGCGCAAGGTCGTCGACACGGCGAAGGGCATCGAGGGGCTGATCCGCCAGCCCGGCGTGCACGCGGCCGGTGTGATCATCTCTGCCGAGCCGATCACCGACTATGTGCCGGTGATGATGCGACCGGCCGACGGTGTGATCATCACGCAGTTCGACTATCCGACCTGCGAATCGCTCGGCCTGATCAAGATGGACTTCCTCGGGCTGCGCAACCTGACCATCCTCGACGACGCGGTACGCAACATCGAGCAGTCCACCGGCACCAAGGTCGACCTGCTGAGGATCCCGCTGGACGACAAGCCCACCTACGAGCTGATGAGCCACGGCGACACGCTCGGCGTGTTCCAGCTCGACGGCGGCCCGCTGCGCTCGCTGCTGCGCCAGATGCGCCCGGACAACTTCGAGGACGTCTCCGCCGTCATCGCGCTGTACCGCCCCGGCCCGATGGGCGCCAACTCGCACATCAACTACGCCGAGCGCAAGAACGGCCGCCAGCCGATCACCCCGATCCACCCGGAGCTGGCCGAGCCGCTCAAGGAGGTCCTCGACGTCAGCTACGGCCTGATCATCTATCAGGAGCAGGTCATGGCCGCCGCGCAGGTGCTGGCCGGGTACTCGCTCGGCAAGGCCGACCTGCTGCGCCGGGCCATGGGCAAGAAGAAGAAAGAGGTCCTGGACAAGGAGTTCGTGCCCTTCTCCGAGGGCATGAAGGCGAACGGCTACTCCAACGAGGCGGTCAAGACCATCTGGGACATCCTGGTCCCGTTCGCCGACTACGCCTTCAACAAGGCGCACTCGGCCGGCTACGGCCTCGTCGCGTACTGGACCGCGTTCCTGAAGGCCAACTACCCGGCCGAGTACATGGCCGCGCTGCTCAGCAGCGTCAAGGACGACAAGGACAAGTCCGCGGTCTACCTCGGCGAGTGCCGGCGGATGGGCATCAAGGTGCTGCCGCCGGACGTGAACGAGTCGGACTCCGACTTCACCCCGCGCGGCAGCGAGATCCGCTTCGGGCTGTCCGCGATCCGCAACGTCGGCGTGAACGTGGTCGAGTCGGTCCGGGCCTCGCGCCGCGGCAAGGGGCGGTTCACCTCGTTCCAGGACTTCCTCAACAAGGTGGACGCGGTCGTCTGCAACAAGCGCACCATCGAGTCGCTGATCAAGGCCGGGGCCTTCGACTCGCTCGGCCACACCCGCCGCGGCCTGCTGGAGCAGCACGAGCGCGCGGTGGACAGCGTGGTCGAGGTCAAGAAGCAGGAGGCGATCGGGCAGGACTCGCTGTTCGGCGCGCTGCTCGGCGAGGAGGAGTCGAGCGCCGCGCCCGGCCTGGAGCTGGACTTCTCCGCCACCGAGTGGGACAAGGGCATCCTGCTCGGCTTCGAGCGGGAGATGCTCGGCCTGTACGTCTCCGACCATCCGCTCTCCGGGCTCGAACACCTGCTGGCCTCGAAGTCCGACGCGTCGATCGCCACCCTCAACGCCGAGGCGCAGATGTACCCGGACGGCGCGACCGCGACCATCGGCGGGATCATCAGCGGCCTGCAACGCAAGATGACCAAGCAGGGCAACCAGTGGGCCATCGCGACGATCGAGGATCTGGAGGGCTCGATCGACGTGATGTTCTTCCCGAACAGCTACCAGCTCTACGCGACCGCGCTGTCCGAGGACGCGGTGGTGCTGGTCAAGGGCAAGGTGGAGCGGCGCGAGGACGTGCCGCGGCTGATGGCGCTCGAACTGACCGTGCCGGACCTGGCGCAGGCCGAGGCCAACGCGCCGCTGATCCTGCACGTGCACGACGCGAAGATCACTCCGCAGTCGGCGCCCCGGCTGCGCGAGGTGCTGGCCAGCCATCCGGGGATGACCGAGGTCAGGGTACGGATGCGCGGCCGGACCTCGACGACGGTGCTCAAGGTCGGCGACCACCTGCGGGTGACGCCGTCCCCGGCGCTGATGGGCGACCTCAAGGCCCTGCTCGGCCCGTCCTGCCTGGGCTGAGCTGTACCCGAGCCGTGCCTGACGGCGCTCCGGGTTGAGCCATAGCTGTCGGCGCGTTGGGCTGTGGCCGGAAAGCCGTGGGCGAGAAGTGGCCTGGAAGCCCGATGAAGACCTTGGAAGCGCGCCCGGCTCATGCCGGTTTGCCTCGATCGATGTTCACTGGCGAACCGGAGCGGACCGGGCGGTCGGTGCAAGATCTTCAGTGCACTCAATGCACTCAATGCAGGGTCTCGCCACGTTCGAGCATCGCGACGAACTTGGCGATCCGGTCGGCGCGGGTCTGCGGACGCTTGGCGTCGTGGATCCGGTAGAGCACCGCGTACCGGTTCGC
>NZ_DASYZI010000118.1:0-3520 GCF_035946395.1 Actinocrinis sp. | reverse complement strand
ACCTGCCCGACGTGGGTGAAGTCGATGCCCGCACCGGGAGTCACGTTCACCGAACCGATCACGTCGGCAAGGTTGCCCTTGCCCTCGGCACGCAGCCGGGCGACCAGTTGCGCCTGGGTGACGCCGTTCGGGATCTGCTTGCTGATGACTCCGGCGAAGATCAGGTCTGTGGCGTGGCCGAGCACCTTCGGGCCGGTCACACTGAGTGTCACCGAGGCGACGCTGATCAGCAGGCCGAGCGCGATCAGTCCCCGCTCCGGCCGCATCATGCGCAGCAGGCGCATGCTGGAGTTCTTGAAGTCCAGCGACTTCTCGGTGGACCTGCCGCCCATGAAGGCCATCGGCCCGCGCATGCCACCGCCGCCGGCCGCCGGTCCCGGACCACGCTTGGGCACGACGCGATCGCCGTTCGGCGCCGCGCCTCCAGGGCCGGCGGCTCCGCCAGCAATACCAGTACCGCCAGTACCGCCGGGAGCACCGGGAGCACCGGGAGCACCGGGAGCACCGGGACCGTCGACGCGGCTAGGACCGCCAGTACCGCCAACACCCTTAGCTCTATCGGTCAGGCCGCCGGCTTCGTCAGCTTCGTTAGCTCCCTTATTGCCGTTCACGCCGTTCACGCCGTTCAGGCCATTGACGCCATTCGCGCCGTTGCCGCCGTTGAGGGCACCGCCTCCGGGCCGGGCGCCGTTACCGCCGCCGGATCGGGGTGCCTCGTCCCCGGGTGGATTCCCCGTCTGCCTGCTCACGCCGCTGCCTCCTGCTCAGTGAGCTGGGAGAGCACGATCTCCCGGTAGGTTCCGTCCACGTCCTGCATCAGATCCTCGTGCGTGCCGACGCCGACCACCCGGCCTTCGTCGAGGACGATGATCCGGTCCGCGTGCCGGATGGTGTTGACCCGCTGCGCGACGATCACCACGGTCGCGTCGGCGGTCTCCCGGGTCAGCGCGGTGCGCAACGCTGCGTCAGTCGCGTAGTCGAGAGCCGAGAATGAGTCGTCGAACAGGTAGATGTCCGGGCGGCGGACCAGCGCCCGGGCGATGGCGAGCCGCTGGCGCTGGCCGCCGGAGACGTTCGTGCCGCCCTGGGAGATCGGCGCGTCCAGGCCGTCCGGCATCGCCTCGACGAAGTCGCGTGCCTGCGCCACGTCAAGTGCGTGCCACAACTCCTCGTCGGTGGCGTCGGGCTTGCCGTAGCGCAGGTTGGACGCCACGGTGCCGCTGAACAGGTAGGGCTTCTGCGGTACCAGGGCCACCGCCTCGGACAGTCCGACCGGGTCGAGGTTGCGCACGTCGATCCCGTCCACGAGCACGGTGCCGCCGGTCGTGTCCATGAGCCGCGGGATCAGATTCAGCAGCGTGGTCTTTCCGCTGCCGGTACCACCGATCACAGCGGTGACCTCGCCCGGCGTGGCCACCACGTCGATGCCCTTGAGCACCGGCTCCTCGGCACCCGGGTAGCGGAACTCGACCTCCCGCAGCTCCAGATATCCGCGACTTCCCTCGATCGGCACCGGGCTGCCGGACAGCACGACGCTGCTCTCGGTGTCCAGCACCTCCTTGATGCGCTCGGCGGAGACCTGGGCGCGCGGCACCATCATGAACATGAAGGTGGCCATCATCACCGACATCAGGATCTGCATCAGATAGCTGATGAATGCGGTCAGCGCGCCGATCTGCATGCCGCCGCTCTGGATCCGGTGACCGCCGAACCACATGACGGCGACGCTGGACAGGTTCATCACCAGCATCACGGTCGGGAACATCATCGTCATGAGCCGGCCGGAGGCCATGGAGACGTCCCGCAGCTCGGTGTTGGCCTTGTCAAAGCGCTGCCGCTCGGCGGTGTCACGGACGAAGGCGCGCACGACGCGGATGCCGCTGATCTGCTCGCGCAGGATGCGGTTGAGCCCGTCGATCCGGGTCTGCATGCTCTTGAACAGCGGCGTCATCCTGGAGATGATCAGACTGACCGAGATCCCCAATACCGGCACGATGACCAGGAGCAACCCGGAGAGCGGCACGTCCTGGTTCAACGCCATGATGACGCCGCCGAGCATCATGATCGGCGCGGTGACCATCAGGGTGAAGCTGAGCAGGGCCAGCATCTGGACCTGCTGCACGTCGTTGGTGGTGCGGGTGATCAGCGACGGGGCGCCGAACCGGCCGACCTCGCGGGCGGAGAAGTCCTGCACGCGGGTGAAGACCGCGGCCCGGATGTCGCGGCCGACGGCCATCGCGGTGCGGGCGCTGAAGTAGACCGCGCCGATCGAGCAGCAGATCTGGCCGAGCGAGATGCCGAGCATCAGGGCGCCGACGGTCATGATGTAGCCGGTGTCTCCCTTGACCACGCCGTTGTCGATGATGTCGGCGTTGAGCGTGGGGAGATAGAGCGTGGCTATGGTCGACGCCAGTTGGAGCGTGACGATCACCGTCAGCGGTCTGGCGTACGGGCGAAGGAAGGCGCGCAAGATCTTGATCAGCACACGGATACTCTCAGATCGTGAGGGGGGTGGAAACGCGGTCCGTCCCCGATTGGTCGGTAAGGCTGACTTGGGCGGTAAGGCTGAGTCGGGCGGTCAGGCTGCTCGGCCACTGATGATGGCCCGCCGCGCTGACGCGGCGCTGACAGCGCTGACATCGTCGCGCACCGTCGTGCCGGATCCGGAGGCGGGAGTGCCGACGGCGTTGTCGGCCGCAGGATCGTCGGATGCGGAGTCACTCGGCGCGAGATCGCTTGGTCGGGTGATGTTCGGTCCGGCGATGCCCGGCACAGAGTCACTCAGTGCGGAGTTGCGCAGTGCAGAGTTACTCAGTGCAGAGTTGCTCAGTGCGGTGGTGCTCGATCCAGGGGGACCCAGTTCAGGAGTGCTCGGTCCGGGTGCGGCCGGTCCGGGAGTATCCAGTTCGGGGACGCTCGGTGGGGATTTGACCAGTGCCGCAGCCTCGGGGGTGGCGGCCAGCATGCGCAACTGATTAAGCGCCTCGCGCACCAGGCTCGGGTACGGCGGTGACTCCTCGTCGGACAGCCACTTGTGCATCGCGGCACGCATCGCGCCGAGCGCCGCAGAGGTGACAACCTGCGGCAGCAGGTCGTCCGGTTGGGTGCCGGTGCGCTCCGCCACGGCCTCGATCATCGGCGAGGTGGTCTGCCCGGCGGTCCGCAGGAACTCGGCGTGCACCGACGGATTCGCGACGAACAGGCGGACGACGTCGCGCACCGGTTCCCGGTGGCGGCCGGAGTCGGCAGTCATCGCGTTGCCGATGGCTTCGAGCAGCGATTCCTCGGCGGGTCTGGACACCAGTTCCCGCGCGATCCGCTCGATCTGCGCGGTGCGCGCGGCGCAGATGGCCTCCTCCCGGCTTGAGAAGTAGTTGTTGAAGGTGCGCGGGGAGACGCCGGCGGCCTCGGCGATGTCCTCGACCCGCAGATTGTCGAAGCCCCGTTCGAGCGCGAGCTGGATCGCGGCGTCGCTCAGCGCCTGACGCGTCGCCAGTTTCTTGCGCTCGCGCAGGCCCGG
>NZ_DASYZI010000117.1:0-3847 GCF_035946395.1 Actinocrinis sp. | reverse complement strand
CTACCCCACCGGCATCAAGATCCCTGACAAGGTCATCAAGGCCCTACCGATCACCCGCCACGACTGGCACGGCGACTGGAACTACACCCTCAACCCAACCGACACACCCGAACCAGGAGTCATTGATTCACGCTGAGCCCTTAGGATGCAGTCCAGGGCGAACGCTGCGAGGTGCTCGGCGTTGGAGGAGCGGCGACGGGCCGCCGGATGTCCGTAGAACTCGCAGATCCTCTGGTTCAAGCTGCGTAGTGTCGTGTTCGCGCTCAGCCCGACCCACACGACCGGGATCCGCTCGTTCCCGTCGTTGGTCAACGAACCATGTCGGCGTATCTGCTCTCGGTCGAAGGCACGGGCGAAACTGTTCGCGATGGTGGACTTGCCCAGCCCCGGCAGCGCGTCGATCGCCGCGACCCGGCGCACCCGCTCCCCGTCGTGCCGGTTACTGGAAACGATCTCGTCAAGTGTGCCGTGGGTGGCGTCGAGTTGCGGGGTGCGCACGATCGGCAGGTTGGCATGCCACTCGGCGCGCAGTTCGTGGTACTCCTGACGCGCCTGTTCGCCCAGACCGGCGATCTCCTTGCGGGTGAGGCGATGTGGGCGTTCGCGCGGCGGGTCGTCGACATACTGCCGCCATCCCTCCTTACGGGACAGCGAGTAGCGGCGGCTCACTCCAGCACCTCGAATGCGTCCGCGTAGAACTCGCCATCGCTGCCTTGCTCATCCCAGTCCAGCGCGTCGTCATCTCCTGTGATCTCGGGCAGATCGGCGGCGGCGTGCTCCGGCAGCCCTGCGATCCGGGCCGCAGTCGGCAACGTCGCGACCATCTCCTGGTCGGTGTCGATGGATGGCAGAGCGGCGCGTTCGGCTGCCAGGCGGGCGGCCATGCGTCGCTCCCGCCGGTCAGCGACCATGCCCATGTTCCAGCGCGCCAACAGGTCGGCGAGGTCGCGCACCGGGTCTGACCAGCGCCCCTCGCGCAGTGCTAGCCGCCGTGCATACGCGGCTGCCTCGGCGCTCATCGGGGCTCCGAGCGCTGCAGCATGCTCCCACGTCAGCGGGTACCAGCGATGGTCGGCCGGATCCTGGAAATATGCGGTGCGTACATCTTCGGGGTTGTACCTGACCGGCCACTTGCCTGGGTAACGGCCGCGGTAGGGGCTTTCGGTGTCGCGGTAGGGCTCCAACACGTCGCCGTTGTATCGGTTGCCATCAACGTCCACGCCGTAGTGTTGGATCGTGCACCAGACCGAGGGCAGGAAGTCGTAGACCAGCCCGGGTGAGCGGGGCAGCCGGAGCAGGCCGCAGGTGGCGACCCCGAGCTCGTACATCTCGTTTGGTAACAGGCTTGTGTGCGGCCAGTCGGCAATCACGAGCCCGGAGTGCCGCCGCCGGTGATACACCATCGCGATCCACTCGCGGATGACGTCTTCGAGTTCGTGCAGGTAGAAGAACGCTGTGTCTTCGACGTTCTCCCCGCGGCTGTAGACGTCGGGTCCCTTGTAGCCGGGAAGGTACTGGATCAAGCCCTCGCGCAGCGTCCGGAAGAACCGTTCCACGGTCGGCTTGTCGGTGGGCGTCTTAGGGCGAGCTGGCTGGATCGAGATCCCCAGCCTTGTGCACACGCTTAGTACATGCTCGGACAGAAACGCCTTGCCGTGGTCGATCACCAGTGTCTCGGGTGGGCATACCGGCACGCCGGCCGGTCTTTCGTCTTCGGTGATCTCGGTATGCACTAGGTGCAGTGGGATGCCGTGATACGGCCAGCACGCCTGTTGCGGCCACTCCGGCGGTGCGGTCTTCGGGGTCAGTGCCTCGTACAGCAAGCCCGCCACGTCCACCGCTTTGGTGGATACCGGAGTGACCCGCACGGCCAACACGCACCGACTGAACAGGTCCAACGCCACCGTCAACTGAGCTGGCAGCCACCGCAGTGTGACCGGTTCCATCGCGAAGACATCGAGCGACTGGGTGTCGAGGACGACGTACTCCCCCGGCCCGCTTGCCCGCAACCTGCCGTACATCCCAGCCGGACGGTCCGCGATCGAGCGACGGCCCTTGGCCGACCCGAAGCGCGCACCCGTGCCCTTCGCGATCCTGGCCAGATGCCGGTACGCGGTCGCGGTCGATGGGATGCGCACTTCACCGAGCCCGTACTGCTCGATCAGTCGCTGCTCAACCAGCAACAGCCGGGCCGAATCCGTCATCGTCGATGCCTTGACGTTCTCGGCCAACACCTGACGGCACATCGCCTCCCAACGGGGATCCAGGCGGGTGCGGCGGCCCCGGTTCTCCGCCAAGCCCGCCTCATGCTCGCGCCGGTAGGCGCGCACCCATCGTTCGACGGTGCGCTGGGTGACACCAATCTCGGCAGCCTTAGCCGCGTACCGGGCAGTCAGCGATCGCGTCGGCTCATACTCGGCCTGCGGTTCCCCGGGCCGGGCCGTAGCTTCGTCACCCGATCGGTACCCTGTCATCACCTCGCGCACGTGATCGGCCTTCTGCTTCACTGCTGTGCGCTGGGCCGCTGTCAGTCCCGTGAGCCGCGGCACGAGTGCGTCGGGTTCGCCTACCACCTCCCGGCGCGCCCCGAGGTCTGCAACCAACGCAGTCAATGAGACCGTGCGCCATGAGTTCGGCCCCACCCGCAGCGTCACCCGGGAACCCTCGAGCGCGGTGACCTCCACCGGCCCGCCCTCGAACATGAAGTTCGCACCCGGATAAACGGCGATGGTGTGGCTGTTCATGAGCCATCCTTCGCGCGTTTGAGAGAAACGACGCTGTCCTGGCCAAGGCGCTGCTCAAGGTCTGTGACCAGGCGCCCTGTCCACAGCAGGTGCATGACAACCGGCCGCACCAACAGCAGTTCCTGCCCGACCAGTGAACGCTCGACCTGAGCGATCGACGAGCCATCGCCCACGGTCTCAAGCACACCGGGGATCAGCGAGCTTTCAACTGTTGCGGCCCGGCGATATCGCGCGAGGAACCGCACGTTCGCAACCACCTGCGACGAGGGAGGATTCCCGAACCACGACTCGAACCGCCATCTGCGAGCGGCGAGCACTGCCTCGGTCCACCCGAACTGCACTCGCACCTTCGGTTCGTCGCGCAGTTCAGCGCGCTTGACGTCGACAACGGTCACACCACCGGAAGCCGAGGTCAGCAACAAGTCCGGGACATGCCTTCGGATCCGCGACCCGTCTGCGCCGATCAACCGGAATGGCTGACCGATGATCCCGACGACGGACGGGTCGAAATCGGCCAATATGATCCGCGTCAGCTCCAGGCGGCTCTCATAGACCACCAGCCGACTCACCGACGTTGACCAATACCACCCTGAATAGTGCAGCTGACCCTTGAACGACCGGCACTCCCGCACCGGTAGGCCGTCCACGATCTCGTCGCCGGACATCCGGTCAAGCGTCGTCTCCGCAAGCTCCCCGCTGCCCAAGCGGTAGAGCACACGAACCCGCCCCGGACTCGGCGCGCTTCCCTCTCCCATGACCAGAACGTCGCAGAAAACTGTCGTATCCGACAATCACACGAAAGCGTGAATGAGAACACGACATCCCAATTGCGAACCTAGACGGAGCACCTAGACGGTATGAAGGTCAGCCGGGTTGATAGGGCCGGGGCCTCGTTCGCAAGTTGTCGTGGGTTGCCGACCGGGTTGAGCCTGGTCGGTAGTGCCTACATTTGCGGGAGGCCCGTGCGGCACGAGGTCGCTCGCTTTGAGTGGTTGCACCGGGAGGAGGGCCGAGCGTTGACGAGTGTGTCGATGTCGGCGGTGTAGCCCGGGTCAGTGCTCATGGCCTGTCCCTGCTCGCACGTGCGTCGCTGGTAACGGCGG
>NZ_DASYZI010000116.1:0-10684 GCF_035946395.1 Actinocrinis sp. | reverse complement strand
CGGCTAAGCAGGCTGGTCAGCACCTCCGCGGCGCCGGGGCCGTCACCCGCGAGCACGCGGTCCACCAACGTGGAGTGCTGATCGCCTCCGGCGTCCGGGCTGCACCCGAACGGCCGAACGCCGGTGATTTCCAGCGCGCCGTAGACGACGGCCGCGAGGTGCTCAAGCATCCGGTTGTCCGTGGCGCGCAGCAGCAGAGCGTGCAGTTCCGCGTCCGCACGCTGATAGGCGACCGGGTCGCAGGCCGCTGCGGCCTCCGTCAGCAGCTCGGACAACTCGACCATCCGGGTCCTGGCGATCTCCGGCAGGTGCGCCGACTGCGCGGCTACCAGGTGCGCGGCCAGCGGCTCGAAGGCCTGGCGCAGCTCCGCCAGCTCACGGGCCTGATCGGCACGGAACGGCCCGAGTGCCCGCCACTCGATCACGTCGGGGTCGAGCAGGTTCCATTCGTGTACCGGCCGGATCCGGGTACCCACGTTCGGCCGCGCCGAGACCAGGCCCTTGGCTTCGAGCACCCGCAGCGACTCGCGCACGACGGTCCTGGAGACCTCGAAGCGGTGGCCGATCTCCTCGGGAACCAGCGGGCGGTCCGCGCCGAGCTCGCCGGCCACGATCATCTGGCCGAGCTGCTGGACGAGCTGGCCGTGCAGGCCACGGCCGCGCTGTGCGGCGGCCCGGGGGAACACGGCGGTGCCGTGCGGGGTACCGAGCGGGTAGGCATGCGCCTCGACGACCCGGGCCGAAGCCGAAGCGGCCAGGCCGCCCGGACGGGCCTGAAAGGTCGCGGAGGTGACTGAGGAGACGGTGTTCATGCTGAACTGGTCGGCGTTCCCACCAGTCGGCTTGAGGCCTCCAGCCGCCATTTACTCACTATTGTCACGGAATGCACTCAACCGAGTGATAAATGGCACTTATCCGTCACGGCGCCCCGAGGTCAGACGACTCGACGTCGCCGTACGGCGACCAGTCCCGAAAGCACCAGTACCGTCAACGGCAAAACAAGCAGCAAGTCCAAGGCGGCGGTGTAAGTCACCCCAGGCACCAAGCGGACGACGTACCGCGCAGCCTTGCCCAGATACGGCATCGCGAGGCTCGATGACCGTGGAAGGAACGCCCCGACGAGCACACAACCCAAGACCGCAGACACGGTGGTGACCAACCGGGCCCGCAACACCGCACCGCCGAAAACCCCCAGCGCACCGCCAAGCGCCGCCACGGCGACCGCACGCGGCCCTGGAACGAGCAGCGGGACCGGAAGGGCGACAGGCGTGCCAGCGACCCGGAAACCCAGCACAGCGGTGCCGTAGGCGATAGCCGTCGTGCCCAGACACAGCAAGGCGCCGAATCCCGCCGCAACGATGGCCTTTGCGATGAGCACAGAGTCACGGCGAGGCGCGAGCGTGAACGTGAGTATTCCCCCGCGATAGCGGTACTCATAGTCGATGGATGTCGCCCCAAACCAGGCCGCTCCCCAGACAGCGGCGGCACCAGGCAGCACTATGCCGACCACTCCCCCGGCGACCACCCACGCCCCGCCAGCATGCATCGGCGTGTGCTGCGAAGCGAGGGCGATCACGTGGCTGAGCTGAGAATGCCCAGGATAGTCACGACTGGCATAGGCGTGATCTGGATACATTTGATTGGGATACACGTGCTTAGGATACGCATGGTCGAGAAAGGCACGATCGGGATTGCCACGGCCAGGATGCGGCGGGCTCGGCAACGGTGGAAAAGGATGCATGAGTCCGACCATGTGACGTGCCGCAGGAAGCGTGAGCAGCGCCGAGCCAGCAAGTGCCGACAGCACCGCACCTCGCGTTGACCGAATACCGCGCAGCCTGGCCAACTCGTACCGAACAGCACTGATGACGCTGCCGATCATGGAAATCAGGGAGATAAAAGCTCTCACCGTCCGGCCTCCGGCTCCTCCGACGGTTCCGTCAACGCGCGTTCCGCACTCTCGCCCCATGCCTCGCCAAACGGACTCACCGATCCGCCTCCGCCTCCGCTGCCGCCGCCGGCAAGCTGCCTGCCGAGGACGATTCGTGCGCGGCAGTTGCCGATGTAACCACCGACTCGACGGCCAGAGCAGCAACCGACGCAGCCGCTGACTCAACCACCGATTCATTCATTGACGCAGGCGCTGGCTCGATGGCTGATGCGGTCATGGACGCGGGCACTGGCTCGATAGGCGATGCAGTCATCGAGGCACGCAACGACTCGACTGCCGTTCCCGGCACGGTGCCCATGGCACCCAGCACTGGCGCAGGCACAGGCACAGGCACAGGCACAGGCACCTGCCATCGCTCCCGAAGCGAGTTCCGGGAAGCCCTGGACCGGCACGATCGGCCTGCTCCGTCCCGAGCACGCCGCGAGCACCACGTCCGCCGGATCGGATCCGGTGAAGTGCTCGGACAGCTCATGCACCGGAATATTGTGCCGGAACGCCAAGTCCCCGACTCGTGCACGGTCCAGCCCGCGCACTTCCAGGCAGGCGCCCTCGCTCTGCGTGCTGCGCGCCCCGGCCTCCGCGAGGATCGCCGCAAGCCGGACGATCTGCGGGGACCTCACGATGACCGCTGCTCCGGTCGGCGCACGCAGCACCTCCTCCGTGGTCCTGGTGCCGACCAAGTAACCGGAGTCGAGCAGCAGGATTCGATCCGCCAGCCCGACCAGCGTCTCGGTATCCGACCCGGTGACCAGCGCGGCACGCCCCTGGCTGGTGAACGCCCGCAACAGCGCCCCGAGCCACGCCACGCCCTCCGGTTCGAGACCACGCTCCGGGCAGTCGAACAGCAGCGCCCTGGGATCACCCAGCAACGCGAGCGCGATGCCGAGCCGGGTGGCCATGCCGTCGGTCAGGTCGGACAAGGGCGTGCCGCCGTGCTCAATCAGCCCGGCGATGTCCAGAACAGCGTCGATCCGCTCTGCGGGACTTCGCCTGCGGCTCACGACAAGCCGATCGGCGAACCGCCGCCAGCCGCCCACGTCGTCCCCGTCCCGCGCGGCACGCCGGTCCGTCGCAAGAGCGAGGCGGAGCTGACCGCGCACTGTCCGGTCGGGATGTCCGACACATGGATCGAGCAACACGCCGACCTCGCGCATCGGGTGCCGGAGCGATCGGTACGGCCTACCGTCGAACAGGGTCTCCCCACCGCCGCGTTCGAGTTGCACCATCCGGCGCAACAGCGTGGTCTTGCCGGCCCCCGTGCCACCGAGCACCCCGGTCACCTGACCGGGCCGCACGTCGAAGCTGACCGCGTCGAGAACGATCCGGCCGCGCCGGCGTACCGTCAGGTCGATGGCCTCGATCACGCCCGGCGCCTCCTGGCTGCGTTGATGACCCGCAGGGTTGACGACCTGCTCGGCCGGTCCCTCCTGTTGGTTCCTCCTGATCGTCGGGTGGGGTCTTCGCACATGGCAGGCTGACACGCTCAGCTTCGCCGGAAATACACCCGCATGGGCGCGGCGAACGGGGCGAACGTACGCCGGTGGAGTGGCTTGCGTATCAGGTCAGGCCGTGCTTAGCAGGCCGTGCTAGGCAGTGGGGATTAGGAGCAGTACGGATTAAGAAGCGGGAGCCGCAGTCACGTCGTCTGTCATGCATGCTTGCTGCGCCGTCGAATGTCATCCACGCTGTCGGATCATCCGCATACACCCGATGTCCAGACGGCCCACGCACACTCGCTGCAATCGCCGGTCGGCCGCGTCACCCGGCGTGCAGACAATCCGACGCTCGCTCACTGCGCTTTCAGGCCGTCCGCGTATCCCGGTGTCCGCGTATGCCCGGTGTCCGCGTACGTCCAGTGCGCTGGTGGCCCTTTGCTCGGTGCGCTGGTGGCCCTTCGCCTTGTGATCTGCGGACAGTCGTTCGTTTTGTGATCACAGGTGCCATACCCCGCGGCCTTATCCGATCCCTGTTTTACAGGAGCGGCTGAGCGGCTAAGCCGGTCGGAGCATTGGCGGGTTCAGCAGGGTCACGTCGCCCAGCCGGAAGAGCTGCGCCGGGCGACCACCTTGGCGGGCGGTCGTATCGCCGACCGGGATCAGGAATCCCGGAGTGCCGGTGACTTTGCGGTGGAAGTTGCGGGGGTCGAGCGCGACGCCCCACACCGCCTCGTAGACCCTGCGCAGCTCGCCCACGGTGAACTGCACAGGGCAGAACGCGGCTGCCAGCGGCGAGTACTCCAGCTTGGCCCGCGCACGCTCGACGCCGTCGGCCAGGATCCTGGCGTGGTCGAAGGCGAGAGCCGCACCGGTGGCGGCGGGATGCGGCACGCTCGGGAACAGCGCAGGGAGGAGCGCGGCGACCGGTGTCCACGCCGCGGCCACGGCGTCCCCGCCGGCCCGCGGGGCCGGTAGATCGGGGGCGAGCGCCAGGTAGGCGACGGAGATGACCCGCATCCGCGGATCGCGATCCACCGTGCCGTAGGTGGCCAGCTGTTCGAGATGCACGGGCAGTTCGGCGAGCCCTGTCTCCTCGGCCAGTTCCCGCGCGGCCGCCCGATCGAGTGACTCGGCCTCGCGAACGAACCCGCCCGGCAGTGCCAGGCAGCCCAGGTAAGGCTCCTCACCCCGCCGAATGACCAGAGCCGAGAGAGCACCATCGCGAACGGTGAGGACAACCAGGTCCACAGTGACCGCGAACGGCGGCCAATCGCGAGGGTCGTAACCTGCCGGACTCGGTGAGGTCGCCATGGACGCGCATCGTATATCGTCCGAATGACGATAACCAGTGACGAAGAGTTCTTACGCGCCACCGGTCACAGCGCCTTCCGTGCCCGGACCGACTCCCGCTCAACTGCGTCGGCATGAACGGCGCGCATCTCGTTCAAGCGGCGCGCAGTTCCCTTGGCCGCCTCGCGGACGAGGTCGGGCCCCACTCCTCGCTCCAGCCCCTGCTTGATCAGCGTGGCGAGCGCGTAACCGGGCACCGCCTTGCCTGCACGTTCCAGGCAGAGCCGACTCCAGGCACCCCAGCCGAGCGCCCACGCCGCCCACGCCGCGATGGAGAACGCCGCGGCGGCCTGCTCGGCGGTCACGGCACGGCGGGCCAGTTCGACGCTCAGCGCGACCGCTTGCCCCGCGCGGTCATCACCGCACCAGGTGGCCAGATAATCGCGCACGCGAACATCCGTGAGGCCGATAAGGAGTTCGCCCGCCGCCACATCGTCGAGAGCCCGGTCCGGCGGGACCTGGCCGTCGCACAGGCTGTCTGCGAGCTGCCAGGCGCGGGCGACGTCAGCCCATTCGAAATCGAGCATCTGCGGGGCGGCGACCGGCCGCCGAAGCGAAGCCGGGACGTTGTCTGTGGTCGTGGTCGTGGTCGTGCTTGTGGTTGTGGTTGCGGCCGTGGTTGTGTGGTCACCGATGGGGCGGCATTGGCATCCGGTGCTACCGGCCAGGGCGTGGGGGTCGGCCAGTAGATGCGGGGCTCCGGCGGTAGCGGTGGTCTCGGCGTCGGAGAACACGGGAGTGGTCGCCGAAAGGCCGCGACGGCCATCAGGCTCGTCGTAGCTCTTGAGGTGCCCATCCGGGGTGATCAAGGGCTCGTCGGTGAGCGACGCTGCGGTGGAGCAGCAGGTGACGCCGGAGCTGGCGCAGTCGACGATGTAAGCGGGATCGAGTTCGGGTTCAGATTCGAGTTCGGGATGGCGCCCGGCGTGTTCGGTGGCGATGCGGTCCAGGGCTGCGTCGCAGGCCGCGCGCATACGCTCGGCCATGTCCGCGCCGTACGGTTCCAGCCCCGCCGCCAGCGCGGCGCGGTTGGGCAGCACAGCGAGCCCGGAGTAGGCACTGAGCGGGGCGATGGCACTCGCTCCGGCATCGACCGGCGAACCTTCAAGCGGGCAGCAGGCCTGCCGGTCGCACAGGAACGACCACCACCGTCCGTCCGCCACGAACAGCACGTCGAGTGGGGCGACGCCTGCGACGCGCAGCGGCGTGCACATTCCAGCGACCACGCGCCGGTAGTCGGCCATGCGAGCCGGGCCACCCTCGGGCGGATAGATCACGCACAACGTCTCGTTCGCGCCGGTGTTCACCATGCACCCGGCGACCCAGCGGCCGAACGCCGCCGGACTGTGAGTCGCCGTGCTGAGATCGACCCTGAGCCCGTGGCTGATGGCGGCGCGGCCATCGCCCTCGGACCGGCTCAGGCCGAGGACGACGACGCTCGAATCCGGATGAAAGCCGAAAAAGTGCGGAATCGCGGCGGTCACCTCGGCCGGGGAACCCAGCCGCACCGCACCGTCCGAACCGCAGTCCAGGTGGCCGGCCAGCGCATCCACTTCAGCGCCGCCGCCGGCGCCGAACTGGAACCCGTCGAAGCGGTCCGCCAACGGCTCGGCCGTTGCACCGTCCCCGCAGCCGTTGCAGCCGTTCCCCGAGCAACCACGCCCGCCGCAACACGTGCTTCCCGTCGTGGTAACCGTCGTCACGCTCATCGCGCCATGCCTCCCTCGCGTCGTCTCCGCCGCCGATCGGCGGATCGGACGGTGCTCGTCGCAGCCGTCCTGAGACAACGATCACGCGTTGGCAAGTCCCGTGGGTAAGTTTTTTGGCCGTCTGTGGATAACCACCCCTTGTGGATAGTGAGCCTCGCCTGAACAGCGCAATCGATCATCTGATGAGTGAGTGACGGGGGACGTATTAATGCGACGAAAGGAGGATCGAGCGGCCTCGGCACGGCAATACAGTCACGTTTTCGGCGAGTCTCAGGCCCTTCTCAGCGCGCCGAGTGACACTTCGGGCATGCGGATTCTGGTGGTTGACGACGATCAGGCGGTGCGGGACTCCTTGCGCCGCTCGCTCGCGTTCAACGGTTACGACGTCGACGTCGCCCCGGACGGGCTCGCCGCCCTGGAGGCCATCGCGCGGAACCGGCCCGACGCGGCGGTGCTTGACGTGATGATGCCGCGGCTGGACGGCCTGGAGGCGTGCCGTCGGCTGCGATCGGCCGGCGAGGACCTGCCGATCCTTGTGCTCACCGCGCGTGACGCCGTCTCGGACCGCGTCGCGGGCCTCGACGCCGGCGCTGACGACTACCTGCCCAAGCCCTTCGCGCTCGAAGAGCTGCTGGCCCGGTTGCGTGCCCTGCTGCGCCGCACCCAGTCCGCCTACGCGGCCGGGCAGGACGTCCTGACCTTCGCCGACCTGTCATTGGACAGCGCCGCTCGCGAGGTGACCCGCGGTGACCGCACGGTTCGCTTGACCCGCACCGAGTTCAACCTGCTCGAACTGCTCATGCGCCACCCCCGGCAGGTGCTGACGCGGGCTCAGATCCTTGAGGAGGTCTGGGGTTTCGACTTCCCGACGACCGCGAACTCGCTTGAGGTCTACATCGGTTACCTGCGCCGCAAGACCGAGGCCGAGGGTGAGCCGCGCCTGATTCACACGGTACGCGGCATCGGCTACGCCCTCCGGGAGACCGCTCCGTGACTGCCGCCGCGAGCCGGGGGAAGCGGCCGAAGGCGGTGAAGAACCCCCTGCGGACCAAGCCGAGCAGTCGATCGATAAGCACGGCGCTGCGCGGCATGTCGCTGCGAGGCCGCGTTTCTCTGCTGGTCATGGTGACCGTCGGTCTGACGCTGACCATTGCGTCGATGGTCAGCTACATAGTCGTACGCAACGAGATCAACACTCGTTTCGATGAGGATCTCTTCCAGCGCGCCGCCTTCGCGGCCACCTCGTCACTGCTGGCGAATCCCGACCAACTGGGGACCAACAGAGACGTGGCGGTCTTTCTCAACGCGCTCGGCGTGCAGGAGACGATCATCGAACCGGATGGCACGCCGGTAGTGCCTTTGACCATTCAGGTGACGATGAACGGTCATGTGATGACCGTGCAACCCGCGGCACCTGTAGGACAGCCTGAACTCGACGTCGCAGCTGGCCGCTACCTCCAGAACACACGCACGGTCGTCGAGAGCGGTGGTGCTTACCGCGTGATCTCCGCGCACCTGGGAAACGGTTCGACGCTTGTTCTCGCCGCCTCCCTGGCTCCCACGCAGGCCACATTGCACACGCTGGGGCTTGCGTCCGTGCTCGTGGGATTGTTCGGCATCGCCATCGCTGGGACCGCAGGCTTCTTCGTCGGCCGCGCCGCCCTGAGACCGGTCGCACGGCTTACGGTCGCGACCGAATACATCGCGAACACGGGTGACCTGCGCCGGATCGAGGTGTCGGGTAACGACGAGCTCGCCCGGTTGACCACCAGCTTCAACACGATGCTCGTCGCCCTCGCACGGTCGCAGGATTACCAGAAACGTCTCGTCGCCGACGCAGGGCACGAGCTGCGCACTCCGCTGACGTCGATCCGCACGAACCTCGACCTGCTCGCGCAGGCAATGGCAGAACCGGACAATCCGCGGCTGTCCGCGCAGGACCGCGTTGATCTGATGAACGACGTACGCGCCCAAATGGAGGAGCTTTCAATACTGATCTCGGACCTCGTCGAGCTGTCCCGAGACGAGCGACCGGTTCACGCCATCGAGCAGATCGACTTCGCGGACGTCGTCGAGCGCGCGGTACAGCGGGTGCAGCGACGCGCGTCATCGCTCACGTATGACGTCCAGCTCACACCGTGGTACCTCCAGGGCAATCCGGCGGCGTTGGAGCGCGCGGTCACCAACCTGCTGGACAACGCGGCGAAGTGGTCGCCACCCGGCGGCACGGTCTCGGTGAGCCTGCGCGAGGGCGCGCTCCAGGTCGCCGACCAGGGGCCGGGGATCGCCGACGAGGACTTGCCGCACATCTTCGAGCGTTTCTACCGCTCTCCCGAGGCACGCACCATGTCGGGCTCCGGTCTCGGCCTCGCCATCGTCAGGCAGGTCGCCGAGAACCACGGTGGCAGGGTCGCCGCGGCGCGGGCGCCGGGCGGCGGCGCGCTGCTCGGCGTCTGGCTGCCAGGCGTGGGCGGCCTCTCCCTGAACGAGCCGCCCAAGACACCGACGCCGACTGCTCCGGGCAGCTCAAACGGGGCGGCACCGGCGGTGGGAACTCCGTAGGCTCAATTCCACATCCAGTTCTCCAAGCCATCTCAGCCCCATCTCAGACAGTTGGAAGAAAGTACAGTCATGACCGAGACGCCTGATCATCGCGCGACCGAGCCGGCGGACGAGACGGCGGATGCAGTGCCGAGCTCAGCACCGCTGGCGATGCCCGACATACCTGCCGCCGGGGCCGGGACGCCTGACACACCGCCGTGGCCCGAGTCGCCCTCGCCCTACCCGGGACAGGCCGAGTTGGCCGCGGCCGATATGACGGCTCAAATGGCACCTGCGCAGCCCGCCTCACAAGCCGAGGCCACGCCTCTGGACGCCACGCGGGTCCTTCAGCCTCAGACGACCCAGCCCCAGACAACGCAGCCTCAACCAACTCCGCCTCAGATGGCTCAGCCTCAGATGACACCACCTCAGCCAGCGCAGCCTCAGCCGACTCAGCAGCCCCAGCCGTCACAGCCCGCGCCGGAGGCACGGCCGACTGAGCCGATCAACCAGCAACTCCAGTCGCCTGCCGGGCCAGCGCCTGTACCCCCTGCACCGATGTGGGGTACTCCCACACCGCCACCTCCGTTCCCAGCGCAAGGCTGGGGCGGCGCACCCGCGCAGGGCACTCCGGGCGCCCCGCCGCCGCCCAACTGGGCTACGCCGGCCCCCACCGGTCTCCCGCCCTACGGCACGCCCGAATCGGCCTCCGGGCCCCGCGAGGGCAAGAGCTCCGGTGCGCGGCTGGCGATCACCGTGGCGATCCTGGCCGGTCTGGTGGGTGGCGGCCTCGGCGCCGGAATAACCTATGCCGTCAAGGGTGACAGCACGACCACGGCCTCATCGCTCGCCGGTTCCACCAACACCGGCAACGCGAACGGCCTCAACACCAACTCGCCGAACGCCAACGCCGTGACCGCGGTGGCGGCCAAGATCCTGCCGTCCGTCGTGACCATCTCGGTGACCGGCAGCGACGGCTCGGGCGACGAGGGCAGTGGGATCATCATCTCGTCCGACGGCAAGATCCTGACGAACAACCACGTGGTCGCCGCGGTCTCGTCCGGCGACACGATGACCGTCACCTTCGGCACCGGCCAGATCACCCCGGCGAAGATCATCGGCACTGATCAGTCCAGCGACCTCGCCGTGATCCAGGCCAGCGGGGCCAGCGGGCTGCAACCGGCCTCCCTCGGCGACTCCTCGTCGGTCGTGGTCGGCGAGGACGTGGTCGCGGTCGGCGCGCCGCTGGGCCTTTCCAACACCGTGACCAGCGGCATCGTCTCGGCGCTCAACCGCCCGGTGGTGCCGTCCAGCGACAGCGGCTCGCAGAACAACAACAGTTCGACCCAGTCGGTGCTCGACGCGATCCAGACCGACGCGTCGATCAACCCGGGCAACTCCGGCGGTCCGCTGGTCGACATGAACGGCAAGGTGATCGGGGTCAACTCGGCGATCGCGACGGCGAGCGGCGGCTCCTTCGGCGGCTCGCAGAGCGGCTCCATCGGCCTCGGCTTCGCCATACCGATCAACCAGGTCAAGTGGATCGCGGACGAGCTGATGAAGACCGGCAAGGCCGCGCACTCGCTGCTCGGCGTCAGCGTCGCCGACCCCGACACCTCCGCGACGCAGGCCGGTGCCGCCGTCAAGACGGTGTCAGCGGGCGGGGCGGCGGACAAGGCCGGGATCAAGGTCGGCGA
>NZ_DASYZI010000115.1:0-15361 GCF_035946395.1 Actinocrinis sp. | reverse complement strand
CGCCTATCACCGGGTCGCCTCCAGCGCTTGGGTTTCCTGCGGTTGCGCGTCAAGACCGGGCGGCGCGCCGTCGGCCAGTTTGCGCAGGATGAGCACGAGCGCGAGCGCCAGACCGAGGTAGATCAGAATGGTGGCGAGCAGCGCCCAGCCGAGGCCGGTGGTCTTGGTGGCCGCATCGGCCACCAGCATGTGCTGGTAGACGATCCATGGCTGCCGGCCGCCCTCGGTCACCTCCCAACCGGCCAGCATCGCGACCATGGCGGCCGGTCCGCTGAACGCGGCGGCCCACAGCCACGGCCTGGTGTGCGCGATCCGCGGCAGGGCGCCGCGCCGCCGCGCCCGCCACCAGCGCCATGCGCCCCAAGCCGCGATCAGCAGAATCACCGTGCCGAGGCCAACCATCGTGTCGAACGCGAGGTGCACCACGGCCGTCATCGGCTGCCGGTCGACCGGAGTCTGGTCCAGGCCGGGGACCACCGCGCCGGGTTTGAAGTCCAGCAGCAGGGACAGCCCGTCCGGGATCCTGACGCCGCCGACCAGCTGGTGCGTCCGCGCGTTGTAGAACCCGCCGATGGTCAGCGGCACGTGCCCGGAGGTGACGTAGTGCGCTTCCATCGCGGCGAGCTTGGCGGGCTGCGTCGTGGCCACGTCGCGTGCCGCGAAGTCGCCGACGAGCAGCTGGATCGGCGCCAGCACCAGGATGACGGCCATGCCGAGATTCAGGGCGTTGCGGTGATAGGGGTCACGCCGGCCGCGCAGCATGCCGACCGCGTATACGGCCGCCACTGCGCCGCCGGTGCACATGAGCGCGGCGACGAGCATGTGACCGGCCTCGGTCCACGAGGTGGAACTACGGAAGATCGCCCACGGATCGGCCACCACCTTCCCGTGCGCGACCCCGATGCCGACCGGATCGTTCATCCAGGCGTTGGCCATGACGATGAACAGCGTGGACAGCGTGCCGGAGATCGCGATCGGCCAGAGGACCAGCCAGTGCGCCCGCGGCGACAGGCGCCGCCCGCCGTAGAGGTAGAGGCCCATGAAGATCGCCTCGGTGAAGAACGCGAAGGCCTCCAGCGTGAACAGCAGCCCGATCGCACCGCCGTAGGTCGCCATGAAGGTCGGCCACAGCAGGGCGAACTCGAAGGAGAGCACGGTGCCGGATACCGCGCCGATGGCGAACAGCACCGCCATCACCCGGGCCCACTTGCGGGTCAGCGCGTGCCAGGCCCGGTCACCGGTCCTCAGCCAGCGCCCCTCCGCATAGAGGAGCAGCCACGGCAGCCCGACGCCGAAGACGGCGAACAGGATGTGGAACGACAGCGACAGCGCGGTCTCGATCCGCGCGACGACGAGTCCGGACATCGATCGGCTCCCCTCGGTCGCACGCCGGCGGCATCGACGGGTATTTTCTACGTCCCGTAGAAGTTCTTTCGACAGTAGAGTAGTCCTCATGGCGAGGCTCGGCGAACTCGAACGCGCGGTCATGGACGTGCTCTGGAACACACCCGAACCGGTTCCGGCGACCCGGATCGTGGAGGAGCTGCCGCGCGAGCACGCCCCGGCCATCACCACCATCCTCACGGTGCTGGACCGCTTGGGCGGCAAGGGCTTCGTCACTCGGCAGCGGCACGGCCGCGCCTACCGGTACTCCGCGACCACGAGCCGCGCCGAGCTGATCGCGAGCACGATGCTGGAGGCGCTGGGCACCACCAGCGACCGGCGCTCGGCCCTGGTGCACTTCGCCGGCTCGGTGTCGCAGGAGGAGAAGGCGCTGCTGCGCGAGCTGCTTGAGGAGACTCCCGCCCACGGCTCGAACGCCTGACCGCGACGGCTGGCTACTGCGATGTGGCTGATAGCCGCCGCCGCGAGCGCCGTCACCGCCGTACTGCTCGCCTGGCCGGTGCCTGAGGCGCTCTGCGCCGCGAACTGGACGAAGCGCTCGCCGCGGGCCGCCATCGTGCTCTGGCAGCTGGTCGGGCTCGTCGGCGGGCTGAGCGCGATCAGCACCCTGCTGCTGCTGGGCATCGCGCCGCTCGGCAGGGACTGGACCGCGCTCAACGCGATCGCGCTCGTGCTCGCCCTGCTGCTGTTCTCCTGGCTGGTCGGGGTGCTGGCCACCTCCGCCGTGCGCATCGAGCGCGACCTGCGGCGCCAGCGGGCCGTGGTGGACCTGCTCGGCCGGGCCGAGGCCGACGGCGTGCGCGTGCTCGACCATCCCGAGCCGCTAGCGTACTGCCTTCCCGGCCCGCATCCCCGCATCGTGATCACCGACGGTGCCCTCGCGGCGCTGCCTCCGGACGAACTGGCCGCCGTCCTCGCGCACGAGCGCGCACACGCCGCCGGACGGCACGAGTTGGTCATCCAGCCGTTCGTGGCCTGGCAGTCCGCGCTGCCGTTCCTGCCGCCCGCCCGCAGGGCGACCGCAGCCGTGGCCGAGCTGGTGGAGATGCTGGCCGACGACGCCGCCGCACGAGCCACCAGCCGCCGCACGGTGGCGCGCGCGCTCGCACGCGTCGGCGCAGGGCGTCCGCCGGGCATGTCAGACGCCATGAGCGGCTCCATGGCGGAAGCCGTCGGCGGCACTGAGCAGACGTCCGTTATCGCACGCGTTCGGCGACTTACCTGAGACGGGGACGAATCGTGGTCGAGCTCAAGACACCCGGAGAGATCGAGGCGATGCGCGCCGCCGGGCGCGTCGTCGCGCAGTCCTTGGCCGCGGTCCGCAAGCACGCCGCCGTGGGCGTTCGGCTGACCGAACTGGACGAGGTGGCGCGCGAGGTCCTGCGTTCCGCCGGTGCCACGTCGCCGTTCCTGGGCTATCGGCCGCGCTTCGCCCCGGTGCCGTTCCCGGCCGTGATCTGCACCTCCGTCAACGACGCAGCACTACACGGCATACCGACGCGTTATCAGCTGGCGGACGGAGACCTGCTGAGCGTCGACTGCGGAGCGACGCTGGACGGCTGGACCGGCGATTCCGCCATCTCGTTCACCATCGGGCGCGAGCACGAGAGCGACAAGCGCCTGATCGACACGGCGTACGACGCGCTGAAGGCCGGTATCGCGGCAGCCGTCGCCGACGCGAAGATCGGAGACATCTCGGCGGCCATCGGCGCCGTAGGGCGTGCGGGCGGCTACGGGATCAACACCGACTTCGGCGGGCACGGCGTCGGGCACACCATGCATGAGGACCCGTCGGTGCCCAACGAAGGACGCGCCGGACGCGGCCTGCGGCTGCGCCCCGGACTGGTCATCGCGATCGAACCCTGGTTCCTGGCAGGCGGCAAGGACGACTACCGGATCGACGACGACGGCTGGACCATGCGCAGCGCGGACGGCAGCCGCGCCGCGCACGTGGAGCACACCGTCGCGGTCACCGCGCAGGGACCGCTGATCCTGACCGCGCTCTGAGTCCAGGTCAGGACTTGTGGATGCGCGGATCGGCTTCCTCGGCGGCGCGCTCGCGCCGCCTGGCGGCTTCGCGCCGCCGCGGGTTCTGCGAGCGCAGGATCGTGATGACGACCGCGACGAACGCGACCGCCATGATCGTCGGCGGTATCAGGGATTCGAGGTCCTTCAGCACGTCTCACCTCCACGGCGTCGTCGGCCGTTGACCGCTACGCCCCAGGGCGAACGAGCGGGAAGAGAATGGTCTCGCGGATGTTCTTGCCAGTCAGCATCATGATGAGCCGGTCCATCCCCATGCCCATCCCGCCGGAGGGCGGCATGCCGTACTCCAGGGCACGCAGGAAGTCCTCGTCCAGCTGCATCGCCTCCTCGTCGCCGGCGGCGGCCAGCAGCGACTGCGCGGTGAGCCGGTCGCGCTGGTCGATCGGGTCGGTCAGCTCGGAGAACGCGGTGGCCCGCTCGGTGCCCAGGATCACCAGGTCCCACTTCTCCGACACCCCGGCCTTGGTGCGGTGCCTGCGGGCCAGCGGGGAGACCTCGGTCGGATAGTCCATCAGGAACGTCGGGGCGATGGTGTCCTCTTCGAGCAGCCGCTCGATCATCTCCAGCACGATCTGCCCGTGCCCCCACTTCGGCTCGTAGGGCACGTCCGCCTTGTCCGCCAGTTCGCGCAGCCGCTCCACCGGGGTCTCGGGGGTGACCGGCTCGCCGAGCCGCTCGGAGATGCCGTCGTACACCGAGATCTCGCCCCACGGCTCGGCCAGGTCGAGCTCGTGCTCGACGCCGTGCGCGTCCAGGCCGCGGATCACCGTCGTGCCGTTGACTGCCACCGCCGCGTTGAGGATCAGCTGGCGGGTGAGCTCGGCCTGCGTGCGATAGTCGCCGTACGCCTCGTAGCACTCGATCGTGGTGAACTCCGGGTTGTGCGTCGCGTCCGCACCCTCGTTGCGAAACAGCCGCCCGATCTCGAAGACCCGGTCCGCGCCGCCGACGATCAGCCGCTTGAGGGGCAATTCGGTGGCGATGCGCAGGTACATGTCCATGTCGTACGCGTTGATGTGGGTGCGGAACGGGCGCGCGCTGGCCCCGCCGTGCACCGTCTGTAGCACCGGGGTCTCGACCTCGATGTAACCCTCGCCGTGCATGGTTTCCCGGATCGAGCGGATCATCGCCGAGCGCTGGCGCATCATCGAACGCGCATCCGCGTTGACGATCAGGTCCACATAGCGCTGGCGCACCCGCGCCTCGGGATCGGACAGGCCCTTGTGCTTGTCCGGCAGCGGCCGCAGACACTTGGCGGTCATCTGCCAGGAGTCCGCGAGGATGGACAGCTCACCACGCCGCGAGGTGATCACCTCGCCGGTGACGCCGACATGGTCACCGAGGTCGACATCCGCCTTCCAGTCGGCGAGTGCCTGCTCGCCGACCCGGTCCAGCGAGACCATCACCTGGATCTCCGCCTCACCCTCGCGGATCGTGGCGAAGCACAGCTTGCCGCCGATGCGCGAGAGCAGCACCCGCCCGGCCACCGCCACGCTCTGCCCGGTCGCGGTATCGGTCTCCAGGCCCTGGAACCTCTCGCGCACCTCGGCGATGGTCGCAGTACGCGGATAGCCGACCGGGAACGGCTCGACCCCCCGGGCCTTGATCCGCTCCAGCTTCTCCCGCCGCACCCGCATCTGCTCAGGCTCGTCGTTCGCGGGGCTGCCAGCGGTCTCGGTGGGCTCGTCGCTCATGGGGTAAAGCTTACGGGGCGGCCGTGCTCAGCTGGTCCCGATATTGCGCTCGTACACCAGCCGCAGGCCGATCAGGGTAAGCCAGGGCTCGTGTGCGTCGATGACGTCGGCCTCCTCCAGGACCAGCGGCGCGAGGCCGCCGGTGGCCACCACGGTGACGTCGTTGGGGTCGTCGGCCAGCTCGTCCGCCATCCGATTGACCACGCCGTCGATCTGCCCGGCGAAGCCGTACAGGATGCCCGCCTGCATGCACTCGACGGTGTTCTTGCCGATCACCGAGCGGGGCCTGGCCAGTTCGATCTTGCGCAGCTGCGCGCCGCGGGCGCCCAGAGCGTCCACCGAGATCTGGATGCCGGGGGCGATGGCGCCGCCGATCCACTCGCCGCGGGCGGAGACCGCGTCGAAGGAGGTGGCGGTGCCGAGGTCCACCACGATGCAGGGCGCGCCGTAGAGGTGGACCGCCGCGAGCGCGTTGATGATCCGGTCGGTGCCCACCTCCTTCGGGTTGTCCACCAGCACCGGGATGCCGGTCTTGACCCCCGGCTCGACCACCAGGGACGGGATGTCCCCGTAGTAGCGGCGGATCATGTCGCGCATCTCCTGCAACACGGACGGGACCGTGGAGCACAGCGCGATCCCGTCCACGCCGCCGTCGCCGACCAGCGGATGGTTGTTCATCAGTCCCTGGAACAGCACGGCGTGCTCGTCGGCGGTGCGGTTGGGGTCGGTGGAGACCCGCCAGTGCTCGACGATCTCCTCTCCCTCGAAGAGGCCGAGCACCGTGTGGGAGTTGCCGATGTCGATGGTGAGCAGCATGGCTGGGGCTCCGGTGGGGGAAGCGCCGGGTGGGTCGGCAGGGGTCGGTCCGGCTGTGTTCTGGTTTTCGGCTTTGCTCGTTCGCGGTGCTGTCCTGGTGTCGCAGGTGTCTCAATCGGTGCGGAAGTCGCAGCCGATGTCCAGGATCGGCGCGGAGTGGGTGAGCGCGCCGACCGACAGGTAATCGACTCCGGTCTCGGCGGCGGCGCGAGCCTGGTCCAGGGTCAGTCCGCCGCTCGCTTCGAGCCTGGTACGACCATACGGCTCGTTACGCCCGACGAGCAGCACCGCGGCCCGCATTCGCTCGGGCGTGAAGTTGTCGAGAAGCACCAACTCCGCGCCGGCCTCGACCACCGGGAGCAGTTGGTCGAGCGTGTCGACCTCCACTTCGATCGGCAGGTCGGGGCAGCGTTTGCGGACCGCCTCGAACGCCTCGACGGCACCGCCGGCCGCCACGACGTGGTTGTCCTTGACCATCGCGGCGTCGGACAGCGACATCCGGTGGTTGACGCCGCCGCCGCAGCGCACCGCGTATTTCTCCAGCCTGCGCAGGCCGGGGGTGGTCTTGCGGGTGTCGCGGATCTTCGCTCCGGTGCCCTCGACCGCGTCCACCCACCGGCGGGTGAGGGTCGCGATGCCGGACAGGTGGCAGAGCAGGTTGAGCGCGGTACGTTCGGCGGTCAGCAGGTCACGGACCCGGCCGGACACGGTGAACAGCACAGTCCCGGGCTCGACGCGCTCGCCGTCCGCGACGTGGAACTCGATCGCGGCGTCACCGCCGGAGACGACGTCAAGCGCGGTCGCCGCGACCGGGATACCCGCGGCGACCCCCGGAGCGCGCGCGGTGAAGTCGGCGACCGCACGGGCCGTCTCGTCCACGGTCGCGGCCGTGGTCACGTCGATGCCGCCGTCAAGGTCCTCCTCCACCGCATTACGCACGACGCGCTCGACCCGGTCGGGGTCGAGTCCCGCGTCGATCAGCAACTGTGCGGTCTGGGCAGCGATCACCGGGCGTCCTCCTTCACAGGCTGTGCCGGATTCACAGGCGGAGCTGGATTCACAGACGTGGCGGGGCCGAAATCCACCGCCGCCGAGACGGGGCTGCGAGTGATGTGCAACCCCCCGGCGGTGACCTGCGCGATCTGCCGGACCCGCCAGTGCGCGTCGTCGGCGGGGAAGTCCTCGCGCCAGTGCGAGCCGCGGGTCTCCTCTCGTCGCGCGGCCACGTCGGCGAGCACCGTGGCGACCTGCTGGAGATTGGTCGCCTCCCAGGCCTCGGCGCGCGGCTGCGCGTCGGTCCTGTCGAGCAACACGTCGAGCTCGGTGGCAGTGCTTTCGAGTGACTGCGCGCTGCGCAGCACTCCGGCGCCTGCGCTCATCGCCTGCTGCGTCGCGGACCGGACCGAGGGGTCGAGCAGGAGCTGCGGGCGCAGATCCTCGATCGGCTCGCCGGGCGCGTCGTCGCCGTCCGGGCCGAAGGCGCGGGCCAGGTCGCGGCCGATCCGGTCGGCGAACACCAGGCCTTCGAGCAGCGAGTTGGACGCGAGCCGGTTGGCGCCGTGCACACCGGTGCAGGCGGTCTCGCCGCAGGCGTAGAGGCCCGGGATCGAGGTGCGGCCCCAGTGGTCGGTGAGCACGCCGCCGGACGCGTAGTGCGCGGCGGGGGCGACCGGGATCAGATCGCGGACCGGGTCGACGCCGTGGTCGTGCAGCGACTCCCAGATGGTCGGGAACCGGCCGCGCCACTTGTCCTCGCCGAAGTGCCGGGCGTCGAGCCAGAGGTGGTCGAGTCCCGCCTCGTTGGCCCGCCGCATGATCGCCTTCGCCACGATGTCGCGCGGGGCGAGGTCGGCCAGCTCGTGCAGCCCGGTCATGAAGCGCTCGCCCTTGGCGTCGACCAGGAACGCGCCCTCGCCGCGCACCGCCTCGGAGATGAGCTGCTGCTGACCGCGCGCGCCGTCGCCGAGCCAGAGCACGGTCGGGTGGAACTGGACGAATTCGAGGTCCGCGACCCGCGCCCCGGCCCGCAGCGCCAGCGCGACGCCGTCGCCGGTGGCCACCGCGGGATTGGTGGTCGCGGTGAAGACCTGGCCGAGGCCCCCAGTGGCGAGCACCACGGCCCGGGCGTGTACCGCGCCGACGCCGTCGCGAGCACCCTCGCCCAGAACGTGCAGCGTCAGTCCGGCGGCGCGGCCGGAAGCGTCGGTGAGCAGGTCGAGCACCAGGGCGTGATCGATGACCTCGATCTCGTCGACGAGTTGGTCGAGCCTGGCCAGCAGGGCACGGGAGACTTCGGCCCCGGTCGCGTCGCCGCCCGCGTGGATGATCCGGTCGGCGTGATGCCCGCCCTCGCGGGTGAGCGCGATGCTGCCGTCCGAGCGGCGGTCGAACTCGGCGCCCCGGTTGATCAGCAGATTGCGCACCGCCGCCGGGCCTTCGGTGACCAGAATGCGCACGGTCTCCGGGTCGCAGAGCCCTGCACCGGCGGTGAGCGTGTCGGCGAGGTGTGCCTCCGGGGAGTCGCCGATGCCGAGCGCGGCCGCTATGCCGCCCTGCGCCCAGCGGGTCGAGCCGTCGGACGGCTGCGCCTTCGTGACCAGCAGCACCGATCCGGCGTGCCGCGCGGCCAGCGCCGCGGTGAGCCCGGCGATGCCGGAGCCGACCACGACGGTGTCGGCGTAGGTGGTCCACCCGGGCGCGGGGGCCAGCAGCCTGGATATGCGGGTCATTTCGCCTCGCCGGTGATGGTCGGCCCCGTGATGGTAAGCGGAGTGTTGTCGATGAGTCGGGTCGTGCCGACCTTAGCGGCGAGCGCGAGGATTGCGTTACCGGTGTAGTCGTCCGGGACTTCGTGGAAGTTGCCCGGGTCGACCAGCGCGAGGTAGTCCAGCACGAGCGGAGGCTCGGCCCGCGCGGCCTCGTCCAGCACGGCCCGTGCGGCGGTCCGGACTGCGGCGGCGGTCGGCTGGATCGCGCCCTCGGCCAGCGCGCGGCTCAGCGCCAGAGCGGTCTGCCGCTGCGGGTCGGACAGGTACCGATTGCGGCTGGAGAGCGCGAGGCCGTCCGGCTCGCGCACGGTGCGCACCCCGACGATCTCGACCGGCAGGTTGAAGTCCAGGGCCATCCGGCGGATCATCGCCAGCTGCTGGGCGTCCTTCTGCCCGAAGAAGGCCAGGTCGGGCGCGGTCAGGTTGAGCAGCTTGAGCACGACGGTGAGCATGCCGCCGAAGTGGCCCGGCCGGGAGGCTCCTTCGAGCAGCTCGCCCATCGGTCCCGGGTCCACGGTGACCGCGGGCGGGCCGCCGGGGTAGACCTCGTCCACCGAGGGGGCGAAGACCACGTCCACGTCGAGCGCCTCGCACTGCTCCACGTCCTCGTCGAGCGTGCGCGGGTAACGCTCGAAATCCTCGCCGGGGCCGAATTGCAGCGGATTCACGAAGATGGTGACAACCACCGTTTTCGCCGCCTGCCGGGCCGCGTGGATCAGCGCGAGATGACCGTCGTGCAACGCTCCCATCGTCATGACGACGGCGGTGCCGCCGAAACGCCCGGCGCGGGCCGCTTCAAGATCGGCGCGGGTGTGCACGACCCTCGTCACTGATCCACTCCGTTCACAGCGTTCGCCCGTTCGACAGGGCTCACCAATGCGGCAGGGCTCATCCGCCGGGTTGCTCTCATTGGCCCGCTCCGCTCGTGGGCGGCTCGCCGAGCACGCCGAGCAGCGGTTCGGCCTGCTCTGCCGTGAGCAGACCGGCGGCCAGCGCCCGGTCGGCGGTCAGCCGGGCCATCGCGAGGTACGCCGTGCGGACGGGTCCGTCCGGAGCGACGCGGCCGAGTTCGGCCAGGTGCGCGGCCACCGTACCCGCGTCGCCCCGGGCGACCGGACCGGTCAGCGCGGCGTCGCCGGAGCGCAGCGCGTTGTCCAGGGCTGCCGAGAGCAGCGGGGCGAGCATGTGGTTGGGGTGGGCCACGCCGCTGGCACGCAGCAGGTCCGCCGCCTGCGCCACCAGCGTGACCAGGTGGTTGGCGCCCGAGGCGAGTGCGGCGTGATAGAGCGGACGGCGTTCTTCGGCGATCCACTCCGGTTCGCCGCCCATCTCGACGACCAGGGCCTCCGCCATCGGGCGGAACTGCTCCGGCGCGGTCACCCCGAACGAGCAGCCGGAGAGCCGGGCGAGATCGACGTCGGTGCCGGTGAACGTCATCACCGGATGCAGGGCCAGCGGCAGCGCCCCGGCCCTGACCACCGGTTCGAGCACCCCGACGCCATAGCGCCCCGAGGTGTGCACGACCACCTTCCCGGGCCGGATCGCGCCGGTCGAGACGAGCCCGGCGACGAGTTGCGCGAGCACGTCGTCGGGCACGGTGACCAGCAGCAGCTCGGCCTGGATGGCGACCTCCTGCGACGGCAGCAGCGGCACTCCCGGCAGCAGTTCGGCCGCACGGCGGCGTGAGCGCTCCGAAACCCCGGAGGCGGCGACCACGCTGTGCCCGGCGCGGGCGAGGGCGGCGCCGAGCACCGGCCCGACCCGGCCGGCACCGATCACCCCGACCGTGAAGCGGCCAGGGCGCGACGAGGTGGGCGTGACGACGTCCGGTGACGGCGCTACGTCTGCGTAACGCGCTGTATCTGTGGACTGCATGTTCGCGGAATGCCCAGCGTCAGCAGGCTGCGCTCGCGAGCCGTCCACGCCTGTCAACTCCCCATCCGTTTCCGTTCCAGTCCCTTGACGGGGTACCGGACGTTGCACAAGCGTACGCGCTCGCGCGGACACACGCTTTGTGCAGTTGAGCGCGTGATGATGCGGGAGAATGGTGATCATGTCGGGTGAGGAGGGTCGGTACGTCGCCGCGCTGGTCGATCGCGCCCGCAACCGGATGCAGCAGGGCGGCTCCCGGCGGGCGCCCGGCACGAGTTTGCGCGTGTTCCGGCTGCACGGCTTCGAACACTGGCTGGTACGCGAGCGCGACGCGTTCGTCCAGACCGCAAAGGCCGCCCTGGCCGCCGCGGTCGCGTGGGGGATCGCCTCGGCGGTGCACGGGGTCAGGGATCCGGTGTTGGCGTCGGTGGCTGCGCTGGTCGTCGTGCAGGTGACGGTCTATCAGTCGGTGCGCCGGGCGATCCAGTACAGCGCGGGCATCGTCGCCGGGATGGTCGCGGCTCTGGCGATCGGCCGCTACCTCGGCGTCAACATGCTCACCATGTCTCTGGTCGTGGTGTTCGGACTGGTGCTCGGCCGCACGCTGCAACTGGGCACGCAGGTCACCCAGGTCGCGGTCACCGGTCTGCTTGTACTGGCATTCGGCAACAGCTACGGCGCGGTACGGGTCGTGGACAGCGTCGTCGGCGCGGTGATCGGCGTGCTGGTCAACCTGGTGATCGCGCCGCCGGCGTTCGCGCGCACCGCGGCGAAGGAACTGGCGGACCTGGCCGACGACCTCGCCGCGCAGTGCACGACGGTGGCGAAGGCGCTGCGCGGCGACTGGACCCACGTGCAGGCCCGCGGCTGGCTGGACCGCAGCCGGGCGCTGGCGTCCTCGGCCCGCGCCGCGCGCAAGGTCGCCGAACAGGCCGAGGAGTCGCTCAAGTACCACCCGCGAAAGTCGGTCCACCTCGACGACGTGCACCGGGTCGACGAGGCGGCCACCGCGCTCGACCACGTCGCGAGTCAGCTCAACAGCCTGATGCGCGGGCTGGCCGATCTGACCGCGGACTTCGCCGGCATCCCGCAGCCGCACCGGGAGATCCCCGAGGAACTGGTACTGCTGCTCGACGACACGGCGAAGGCCCTCAATGCGTTCGGCCGCCTGCAACTGCCGGACAAGGCTGGTCCGCGCGTGTACGACGAGCTCAGCCGCCTGATCACGTCGTCGAAGCCGCATGCCCGTGAGGCAGCGCAGGCGCTGCATCCGGACGAGGACGCGCCGACGATGCTGTGGTCGATCTACGGGGCGCTGCTCGACGACTCGCGCAGAATGCTGCGCGAGCTGGACCCGGACGACGGTCCGCATCGCGAGGGCATCCCGGCCGCCTTACGCGCCTACTCGGCGCACCCCTCACATCAGGCTGTGTGAAGTGGTGTACGCGGCCTAATGCGGCCCGGGACGCACCAGGCCGCTCTCGTACGCGAGCACGACCGCCTGCACCCGGTCGCGCAGCTCCAGTTTCATCAGGATCCTGCCGACGTGGGTCTTCACCGTGGCTTCGGAGAGCACGAGCCGCGCGGCGATCTCCGAGTTCGACAGGCCCTGCGCGACGAGCCCGAGCACCTCCCGCTCCCGCTCGGTGAGCGCGGACAGCGTCGGTGGCGTCGGCGCCGCGCTCGAAGGCAGCAGCGGGGCGAACCGATCGAGCAGCCGCCGGGTGGTGGACGGCGCGACGACCGCGTCGCCGCTGTGCACCGCACGGATCGCCGAGAGCAGTTCCGTCGGCGGCACGTCCTTGAGCAGGAAGCCACTCGCCCCCGCCTTGATCGCGGCGAACGCGTACTCGTCGAGGTCGAACGTCGTCAGTATGAGGATCTTGGGCCGTGCGTCACCAGGGTTGCCCCCGTCGGGCACACTTCTGCTGCCGAGCAGCCGCCGGGTCGTCTCGACGCCGTCGAGGGCCGGCATGCGCACGTCCATCAGGACGACGTCGGCCTTCACCTGCTCCAACAGTTCGAGCGCCGTGACGCCGTCTCCGGCCTCGCCGACCACCTCCATGTCCTGCTGCGCGTCGAGGATCATCCGGAAGCCGGTGCGCAGCAACTCCTGGTCGTCCACGAGCACGACCCGAATCATCGTGCCGTCCCTGGCCGGGCCGTCGGCCATCACGCGGCCTCACGGACAAGTGCCGCCCGATACGGCAGCACCGCCTCGACCTGATACCCGCCTTCGAGGCGCGGGCCGACGTACAGCGCTCCCCCATACATCGCCACTCGCTCCTTCATCCCGGTCAACCCGTTCCCCTGCCCGTCGGTGAGCGCGGCAGCGCCTCTACCGTCGTCGCGCACGAGCATCCGCAGTTCGCCCTCACCGTAGTGCAGCAAAACCTGAGCGCTCACCCGTGGGCCGCCATGCTTGCGCGTGTTGGTCAGCGACTCCTGGATGATGCGATACGCCGCGAGCGCCATGCCCTGAGGCAGTGGTACCGGCACGCCCTCGACCGAGAAGTCGACCGCCAGCCCGGCCGCACGCACCTGCTCAAGCAGATCCTCCAGTTGGTCGACGCCCGGCTGCGGCGCCCGATCGGCCGAATTCGCCTCCGAACGCAGCACCCCGAGCAGGCGCCGCATCTCCGAGAGCGCGGTCCGGCCGGTTTCGGCGATCGTGCCCAGCGCCCGGCGTGTGGTGTCGGGCGACCTGTCGAGCGCGTATGACGCGCCCTCAGCCTGCACGACCATCACCGAGACGTTGTGTGCGATCACGTCGTGCAACTCGCGGGCGATGCGCGCGCGCTCGGCGGCGGCGCCGATCTCGGCCTGCTGATCCCGCTCGCGTTCGAGACGCCGGGCCTTGTCCTCCAAGTCGAGGTAGTAGGCACGCCGGTAACGCATCGAGTCGCCGAGTACCCACGCGATGATCGAAGGCGTCGCCAACACCGCGTACAGCAGGATCCAGTCGGTCCACGAGATCCACGCACGGTTCTTCGGCGGTATCCAGACGGCCATCACCGTGGCGGCGCCGATCAGGCTGACCGCGAAGCCCACCAGTGAAACGCGCCGCGGGCGGTACGCGGCGAGTGCGTAAAGCGCCATGGGCACGGCGAGATCGGACGCGGTGGGCCGGGAACTGAAGAACACCTGGACGCCGCCGATCACGACCACGGCCCAGAACGCGGTGACCGTGAACTGGCGCCGGAACACCAGCGGTGCGCCGATGAGCACGCCGGTCATCTTGCCGATCGGCTCGAAGTGCCCGAACGCGCTCGCCGCACCGAAGAACACCAAGGCGGCCGCCATCACCCCGTCGACGAGCGTGGGGTGGTTCTGGAGCCAGGCATAGAGGCGCGTCACGACACGAGCGTACGAAATCCCCGAGGTCCTGCCCATGCACCGCCGGAGCGAAATGTCGGCTCATCCCGGAGCGGTACGGTCTCATCCCATGGTGGGACACACACGACGAGCCGGTCGATACCAGTGACAGGAAGCGGGTCCGAAGGCGAGATCGAAGGCGAGATCGGAGGCGGGACCGGAAGCGGGTCCGAAAGCAGGCCCGGAAGCGGGACCGGGACCGACTTTCTCCCCTGGTCGGCGGCGATGGAAAGAGCGCTGTACGGGCCGCGCGGCTTCTACCGGACACGCGGCGGCCCCGCAGCGCATTTCCGCACGTCCGTGCATGCCTCACCGCTGTTCGCGACCGCGATCGTCCGACTACTCCGGGAAATCGACGACGCGCTGGGGCACCCCGACGAGATCGCGCTGGTCGACGTGGGCGCGGGGCGCGGAGAACTGCTTGAGTCGGTCCGCACCCAACTCGCGGACGAACGCGACTCCAGCGACCCGCTTACTAGTAATCCGCTCACCACCGACGCGCTCACCAGTGAACTGCTCGCCAGTAACCGCCCCTCAGGTGATCCATTCGCCAGCAATCCCTCCGCTGGTGAACCGCTCACCGGCAATCTTCCCGCCAGTCATCTCCCCACCGACCATCCGTTCGCCAGCGGTCCCCCAGCCAGTAATCCCCCCACCAATGGTCCGCCCGCCAGTGAACCCCTCGCAAGTAATCCCCCTGCCAGCGAACCCCGTGCCCGCGATCCCCTTGTTCGGGATTCACTGGCCGACCGGCTGAGGCTGATCGCCGTCGAGCTCGCCAACCGCCCCGATAATCTGATTACAGAGATCGAATGGCGTAACGAGTTACCCGAAGCTGGCACCGTGACTGGATTGCTCGTCGCCAACGAGTGGCTGGACAACGTGCCGTGCGATGTCGTCCAGGCGACGCATGGCGGCTGGCGCAGCGTGGAGGTCGCGGCGGACGGCACGGAACGCCTCGGCGCCGCGCCGAGCCGCGAGCAACAGGCCTGGTTGTCCACATGGTGGCCGACCGACGGATCGTCAGATCCAGCCGGACCGCCGCAGCGAGCCGAGGTCGGGTCGACTCGGGACGCGGCGTGGCAGAAAGCCGTCGCCGCCCTCGCTCACGGTGTCGCCATCGCGATCGACTACGCGCATACTCGCACGTCCAGGCCACATTTCGGCACCATTACCGGTTACGCACAGGGCCGTCAGACCGTTCCGATCCCCGACGGCTCGTGCGATATCACGGCGCACGTCGCGCTTGACGCGTGCGCAGCTGCGACACGTGCCGAGTGGACCGTGCAGAGCGATCAGCGGACGGTTTTCCACAGCCTGGGGATAACCGGCGCCCGACCCGCGCTCTCGCTGGCGTCGAGTGACCCACGCGGCTACCTGCGTGCG
>NZ_DASYZI010000114.1:0-3442 GCF_035946395.1 Actinocrinis sp. | reverse complement strand
TCCGCCAGCACGCCGTCTATCGCACTCAACGCTTGTTCCAGCCTCGACGCCCTATCGCCATGCACCTCGACCCAACGCGCACCGCCCGCCGATAACACCTCGCGGAATCGCTCAGTCATCCACGGCCGCAAGTGCTCCCCGTCGCGCAGCCCGTCGTCATCGAATCCGACGCCCACGTGATCCGTCAGGATGTAGAGCGCCCGTTCCGGCATGCCGCGGGCGATCTTCCGCACGGCTTCCGTAGCGCGTTCGCGGTACCGCTCCTGCCACACCACCGTGGCGAGCGCGTCCGTGTCGCACACGAGCACCGGCCCGCCCGCCTCCGCGGCCACGTCCTCATCAGCGCACTGACGCGCAGCCACGTCCTCGAAGTCGGCGTCGTCCCATTCCAGATCGAAGACGGCCGGCTCGGCCAGCCCGCGCACACCGGCCACGGCCCGCGCGACCGCGAGCTTGCGCGCAGTGAGTTCCCGCCCATACTCGGCGACCCAGCGGGTAAGGGCGTGCGGCCCGCCGCGTGCGCGCAGCGCGTCGGCGAGGTCGATGGAGAGCGTCGTCGTCCCCGTCGACTCCGCACCGACGACCACCACACGTTTGGCGAACCACGCGCGTACCGGCGGTTCCAGAGCCCCCCACGCGGCGATCGGATCGGCGCGCACCTTTGTGCCTGATACGGCGTACGTTGCCCGTGACACGTCTAGCCGTACATCAGCGGCGCCGAATCGACGCGCCAACTCAGCGCCGTACGGCTCCGACGTGAACACCGCGTCCACGTCGACCGCACCCACAGCGCTCCCTTTCCCGACTCTGGCCGCGGCTGTGACCGCGCCTGTACCGTGCGCGCCGCGCGCTATCCCCTCACGCATCAACGCAACGTGCCCCGCCCACGCGGCTTCGCTGGAGTAGTCGACCGACAGGTTGTCCACCACACCGACAACGGACACGCCAGGCCATGCCGTGTGGAAGCGTGCCAACCACCTCACCCGCAGTTCAAGCGGTATCGACTCGACGTCTGCGCCCATCACCACCACGGTGACCCGCTCACACGTCTGCGCCGCGCTGCGGATCAGGAAGTGGTGCCCCGCGTGCGGCGGGTAGAACTTGCCGATGACCAGGCCGTGCCGGAACGCCGTCGCCGTCACGCCACCACCATGCTCGGCCGCGGCTCCCGCAGTTCCCGCCGCCAAGCCCGCATCCCCGCCACGCACAGCCCGAGGAATATCACGTAGACGATCGCCGTCAAATACAATGCCTTGACAAAATACAAGGGCACGTAGACGACGTCGGCCGTCATCCAGAAGAACCAGTTCTCGAACAGCTTCAGATTCAGCAGCCACTGCGCCGCCAGCGACAGCGCCGTGGTCAACGCGTCCCAGAACGGCGCGATGTCGTTCGCTCTGGTCAGCACGATCGTCAGGATCCACGTCACCGGCACCGCCAGCCCGGCCAGCGTCCAGACGACCCACGGCCGCGCCCGCGCCATCACCCGCCGGGACCACCGCTCGCCACCGTGCAGCCACTCCCACCAGCCGAACACCCCGAAGCCCAGATAGACGATCTGTAGTGCCGCGTCCGCATAGAGGCGAGCGGCCCAGAACAGCACCAGGAAGAACAGGTTGTTGGCCAGCCCCACCGGGAAGTTCCAGATGTTCGCCCGCACGGTCAGCCAAACCCCGACCGCGCCCGTGACGAACCCGAGCAACTCAGCCCAGGTGACCGCGTCCTGGCCGAAATGAAACAGCACAACGTTCAGTGGCGCGACCAACTCGCCGACCGACATCGGCGCCTCCCCGTCCCCAGTTATCGTCACTCTGACACTAACCAAGGACGGTAACCGAGGGTGGCACGCTGCGCAACCAGGTTCGGGGCAACCGCGTTCGGGCAACCAAGTTCACGGCGAACAGGTTCGAACACTGCCATCCCTGGACAGGCCTGCCGGATAAGTCCACCTCAGTCGCAGCGGACAGCGCCACGCCAGGGGGCAGGCGCCACGCCAAGGGTCAGGCGTCACACCAGGGTGGAGAGATCGTCCCGCATCGCTTGTTTGAGCGTGCCCATCGTCTCGCTGACGGTGTTCATCGCCGCGTCCCACTCCGGGTCCTTGCGCACGTCGGGCTGGTCGAAGCGGTCACGCAGGTCCCGCAGCGCCCGGAAGGCCCGTTCCGTGGGCTCCGCCAGCGCGTCCGGCGCGGTGATCAGCATCTGGTAGCGCGCCTGATATGCCCCCGACGTACTCAGTACGTCGCCCGCCTGGCGCGCACGCTCCTCGCGCGCTGTCGGCCCGAGCCGTCGCAGGTCACGTAGCCGGTGCGTAGTCAGCGAGAGAGCAGCGAGGTACTGGCTGTACAACTCGCGCCTGGTGGTGTGCTCACGGGTGAAGTGATCCCGCTTCCAGCGCGAGCGGTCCGCCGCCATCGTGCTGCCCGCTCCGACGAGTGCACCCAGCGCGGTGCCGGCCAAGGTCCCCCAATCCACGGCGGAATGCTACCGCCACTCGCGCCAGGGCCGACCACGTCGCGGCGTCCGGGTTGCGCGCATTGAAACAATATTCGATCGTTGTCGTCATGGATGGCCGCACGCCCCTGCCGACACTGCTTTCCCAGACTCTCGTCGCCTACATCATCGAACTCGACAACGAGTTCGAACACCGGATGCCGCACCGCACTACGAACCATGGCCGCTCCCCCAGTACGTCGCGCGGCCCCTGGCTGGCCTCGGTGGCGATGTGGTCCACATGCATGCGGTTCGTCGGCGAGGAAGGGCTACGCGTGCGCGACCGCGCGAAGGTGGCGCGCACCCGAACCAATCTCGCCGGCCTGCGGCGCTGGGGCTACATCACGCTTGAACGCGACCCGGCCGATTGGCGCGTAGCGCCGCCCGAAGCAGATCTGATCATCCACACGACAGCAGCCGGGCGCCAGGCGAACGAGACCTGGCGTGAGGTGTTCGACGTCATCGAACCGCGATGGCGGCAACGGTTCGGCGCAACGCAGGTCGATGCGCTTCGGGATGCGCTGTCGGCGCTGAACGCACGATTCGACATGGACGTACCCGACTGTCTGCCGGTACTCGGGAATGGGCTCTCGACGCGTGACGGCGTCTCAGGCATCGAACCGCGTCGGCCAGGCGGCGCTGTGCCGACCAACACGCCCGAGGACGTGACGCTTTACGCGCTGCTCTCACGCACCCTGCTGGCGTTCGCCCTCGTATTCGAGCGCGAGTCGGCCTCGGACGTGGCGCTGGCCGTCGGATCGAACGTGTTGCGCGTGCTCGACGACGGCTCGACGCGGCTGCGCGACCTTCCGCGGCTGAGCGGAGTGTCGAAGGAGGCGATCGCGATGGCGCTCGGCCTCCTGGAACGCCAGGGCATGGCCGTAGTCGCAGGCGATCCGGACGGCAGCCGGTTCAAGACCGTGCGCCTCACCGAACTCGGGCTGCACGC
>NZ_DASYZI010000113.1:0-10433 GCF_035946395.1 Actinocrinis sp. | reverse complement strand
GCGTTTCAGTTGAGCGTTTTAGTTGAGCGCCTCAGCTGAGCACTTCGGCTGGGTACTCCATTAGAGTGCTGTTACGGGAGGCTCCACTGCTGGTTCGCGCTGTCGGCGCAGGCCCAGATCTGTACCTGGGTGCCGGAGCCGCCCCAGCCGGTGTCGTCGAGGCACTTGCCGGAGTTGGGGTTGATGTACTCGCCGTTGGATTGGTGTTGCCAGACCTGGGCTCCCGTGCCGTTACACGTGTAGAGCTGCACGAGCGTGCCGTTTGCCGTCCCGGCGGAGGTCACGTCCAGGCACTTGCCCAGCGCCTGAAGCTGGTTGCCGGAGGTCAGTGTCCACTGTTGCGCGTTGGTGCCGTTGCAGGTGTAGACCTGGACCGGTGTGCCGTCCGCGGAGCTGGCCGAGCGCACGTCCAGGCACAGGCCCTGGTAGCCGGTCACCGGGCCGGGGCCGGTCGAGCCGCCGCCGCCGGATCCCGGCGTGCCGCTCCAGGTGAACGTCGCCGAGGTCGCGTTCGGCAGCGAGTAGCTGAACGACTCGTTGCCCCAGTTGACCACGACCTGCTGGGTGCTGCCGCTGCCGTTGTAGGCGACCAGCGCCTTTGAGCCGTCCGGGTTGATCCACGCCACGTTCGGCACCGTGGTGCTGGCGGTCGAGTCGATCCGGTACGCGCCGGGCTTGACGAACTTGGTCAGCTGGCCCATGTCGTAGTACTCGACCGTGTAGTCGACCTGCCCGCTGCGGCTGTCGCCGTTGTGCACGGTGATCAGGCCGGTACAGGTGCCGCAGCCGCCGTTGTGCGGGCCCATGTTCTGGTCCACCGCCAGGCTCCACTTCACCACCGACTGACCCCAGTTGCGGGTGTAGTCGATGATGTTGTTCATGTCCTCGTTCTGCTGGTTGGCGATCCAGGTGCCGCCGGAGTGCTCGGTGTCGAACTGACCGATGTTCGGGTACTGGTTGTGCACGGTGGTCTGCTCGCCCGCGCTGCCCTCGTCGTAGCCGTGCCAGGCGACGCCGCCGAACAGCGAGTCGTTGCGCACCGTCGCGTCGTCCACCTCCTGCTGGGCGTAGTTGGCGTAGTTGCTCCAGTTCCAGTCCAGCGCGAGGTCCTTCGTGGTGATGCCCGCCGCGTGGAACGCGGGCAGCAGGTCGGTGACGGTGAAGTAGTCCAGGCCGTTGCCGTTCCAGTTCATCGTGGGATAGCTCGACGGGTCGCAGCAGCCCGGCTCGTTCTGCGCCGAGACGTAGTCGACGTGCACGCCCTGCGCCTGGTACGCCTGGATCGTCTTGACGAAGTACTGCGCGAAGGCGGCGTAGTACTGCGACTGGAGGTAGCTGTGGCTGGTGAAGTTGTCGTCGGACTTCATCCAGGCCGGGGCGCTCCACGGCGTCATCATCAGCTTGAGGTTCGGGTTGAGCTGCTGGGCCTGTTTGGTCAGCGGCAGGATGTCGGTCAGGTCGTGGCCGATCGAGAAGTTGTTCAGATTCGGGTCGACCTGCCCGGCGGCCATGTCGTCGTAGGAGTAGCTGTACCTGGCCAGGTCCGAGGCGCCCATCGGGTTGCGCAGGAAGTCCAGGCCGATGCCGTTGTTCGGGTCGAACAACGCGGTCATCACCGAGTTGCGGGTGGTCGAGCTCAGCGCGCCGCTGCTGCCGAGCAGGTAGCCGGCGGTGTCCGTCATCGACGCGCCGGCGCCGACGAACTGCTGGTACTTGTTGCTCTCGTTGACGGTGATCGTCACCGCGCCGCTGCCGTTGCCGGAGCCGAACGAGATCGCGGACTGCTGTTGCAGGCCGCGGGTCACGTTGCGGCCGCCGGAGTCGTTCGTGGTGGTCAGCCAGATGTTGACCGTCTCGCCGGCCGCCTGGGCCGGCGCCGCCAGCAGCGTGCCGCCGGCCGCGAGCGCGCCGCCGCAACATGCGATGATCAGGGTGCGCAGACGCACGGCGCGGCCGAGCGGTAGGTTCGGTGGGGCCATCTAGGGTCTCGCCTTCTGGCCGCCGCGCCGAACGGCCAACGTGGTGGTGATCGCTGTGGGTGTGAGCGTTGTAAGTGTGATCGTGTGATCACGTGCTCGATCTCGCTCGGACGCTGGCCCACCGTGGCTCCTCGGACTCGACTGGACTCGGCGGGGCCGAGGGACCGAGGGACGACGGCAGGAGGATCACCCGCCGCCGGACGACGGCGTAGGGCTCGCCCTGCCTGCCGCCGCGGGTCGGTCGGCTCTGCGCCGGCGCCACGGCCGAGTTCGAAGAGAGGTGTGATGGTGGGCCCCGCACGGCGTCACGCCGCCGTCCGGCCGGAGATCGAGATGTGCGGATTCACTTAATTCGTGATGTGATTTAACTCGTGAGCCATAATCTCGTCAAGGGATCCGGCAGGATGGAAGGCAGGAGGGGCGCGGATGGCTGAGCGAACCATGCGGACCGTGCGGGATCTGCGTCGGTCGAACCGCTCGCTGCTGCTGCGCCGACTGTACTTCGGCGGGCCGCTCAGCCGACAGGATCTGATCGACACGACCACGCTGAGCGCCGCCTCCGTGAGCAACGTCATCGGCGATCTGATCGGCGACGGCTTGGTGGCGGAGGTCGGCTCGGTCGGCTCGGAGGGAGGGCGGCCGCGCATCCTGCTTCGGGTGGACTGCCCGCGCTGGCACGCGATCGGCGTCGACGTGGGGGAGACCGGCGTCCTGGTCGAACTGTTCACCCTGGACCTGGCGGTGCTCGCCCGCGCCGAGTATCCACTGCCCGACGGCTGCGGCGACGTGGCCGCGGTGGTCGAGCGGATCGGCTCCGGCCTGCGCTCGGTGATCGCGGACAGCGCGGTGGATCAGGCGACCATCGTCGGGATCGGGGTCGGCGTTCCCGGGGTGGTCGAGCACGGCGCCGTCGCCCGCACCGTCGTCGAACCCGACGCCGTCGAACGCGGCTTCATCGAGCCCAGGGCCGTGGAACGGGGCGTCGCCCGGTCTCGGGCTCAGTACAGCGTCGTGCACGGCCAGACCATCGGCTGGGACGGGGTTCCGCTTGAGCGGCTGCTGCGCGAGACCGGCCTGCTGCGCCCCGGCATGCCGCTGTTCATCGACAACGGCGCGACCACGCTCGGCCAGGCGGAGATGTGGTTCGGTGCCGGACGCGGCGCCCGCGACGTCGTCATAGCGCTGATCGGTTCGGGCGTCGGGGCCTGCGTCGTGGCGGACGGCTCGCCTTATCGGGGCACCGGGCGCAGCGCGGGGGAGTGGGGCCACACGACGGTGCAGGTCGGCGGACGGTCGTGCCGCTGCGGCTCACGCGGTTGCCTGGAAGCCTACGTCGGTGCGGAGGCGGTGATCGCCCGGTACCACGAGGCCGCACACGCAGCCGCCACCGCCGACCCCGCGGGCGAGGAGAGCGCCATCGCCGCGATCCTGGCCGCGGACGAGCGGGGCGAGGAGCCGGCCCGCGCGGTGCTGGAAGAGACCGCCGTCTATCTCGGCGTCGGCGTCGCGAACCTGATCAACCTGTTCAACCCGGAGCGGATCGCGCTCGGCGGCTGGGCCGGACTGATGCTCGGCGAGCGCCTGTTGCCGCGGGTACGTGAGATCGCGGGCGAATACGCGCTGCGACACGCCTTCGCCACCGTGGACGTGCAGATGTGCCGACTCGGCCCGGACGCGGTGGCGCGCGGCGCGGCCACCCTGCCGGTCGCCGGTTTCCTGGCCGCCGCCTCGGCGCAGAGTTCTGGCCTGAGCAGGGTCGCCCCGGCGCCGTCCCGGTGAGAGTCGCACATCACCCTCACAGTGAGAGTTACACGTGGTGAGGATTACAGCGCCCTTGCGGTGAGAGTTGCACGCGGTAGGAGCTACGCGGTGCCTTCGCAGTGAGAGTGACGCAGTGAGAGCTACGCCGTGAGAGTGACGCCGTAAGGGTTACATCGGTGGTGTCACTTGCGGTGTCACTTGGCGTCAGTGCTCCGGCGACCAGACATAAGGGGTCGTCCTCGTGATGACGCGCAGTCCGAGCCGTTCCAGGATCGGCCTGCTGTTCTCCGAGGCATCCACCTGCACGTACTTGATGTCCCGGCTCACGGCCAGCCGGGCGCGCCGGGCGACCAGGGCGCGGTAGATCCCCTTTCCGCGCCAGGCTTCCAAGGTGGAGCCGCCCCAGAGCCCGGCGAACTGCGGGCTGTCCTTGAGCGAGATCCACGCCGCGCTCACCACGTGTGCGTCCATGCCGGAGCCGACCTCCGCGACGAACACCGCGACCTCGTCCGGATCGGCCGCGATCCGCCCACCCAACTCCTCAGCCAGCCAGGGTCTGTCTTTGCCCCAGACCTCGGCCTCCATCGCCGCGATTCGTTCCAGGTCGTCGTGGGCGGTGACCTGACGCAGCGTCACGCCGTCGGGCAGCGGCGGTTCGGCGGCCAGGTCGGCAGCCTCGCCGATCAGCACCGTCTCGGACTCCTCGGGTTCGAATCCGGCCGCGAGCAGCCGCGCGACCAGGTCGGCGGGTTTGTCGTGGCTGCGCGTCTTCCACTCGACGGCCTCGCCCCGGGCCGCGAAGTAGTCCCGCTGGCGGGCGATCAGCGCGTCGAGTTCGGCCCCGCGTATCCGCAGGTCGCCCGTCGTCTCGACGAAGCCGCGGTGGTAGCCGATCGTGCGTAGCAGCGGGCCGTCCCACTCGTGGGTCACCCCGGCGGACGTGACCTCGGGGATGCGAGCCCTGGTTTGCTCGTCGTAGGCGTTGAGCAGCGCGGAGATTTCGCTCACAGGACGTGAGTCTAGGAAGGTCCGCAACCGGATTTCCGGCGAGGACAGGCGCGGGATGGATGCGGGATGGGCGCGGGACGACTGGGCTGCGTCCGTTCGGCGACTCGGCTCGGCGACTGGGCTCTGCAACCTGGCTCGGCGGCGCGGACCGCACGCCCTAGCCGCGGCCGTCCCGGCGGGGTTCGGCCAGTCGGTCCACCAGCCGGGAGAGCGCGGGCAGCGCGGCGTCGATCGCCGTCCGGTCCTGGGGGTCGAGTTCGCCCAGCGCGGTGGCGATCCGGTCGCGGTGCGCGGTGTGCCAGCCGGCGAGCTGACGTTTGCCGTCCGCGCTCAGCTCCACCACGGCCACCCGACGGTCGCTGCGGTTGGTGCCCCGCTCGACCAGGCCCGAGGCCATCATCTGGCTGATCAGCCCGCTGACTGTGGACGGGGCCAAGCGCAGCCGGGTCGCGAGGTCGCCGACTCGGGCCGGTGCGGAGTCCGCGAGCGACTGGAGGAGTTCGACCTGCGCCATGGGCAGTGCTTCCCATGGATAGTCGGCCCGGATACTCGTGCGCAGCACGCGGCGCAGCCGGGCGACGACATCGGTCAGCGTGTACGCGTCGGACCCAGTGGGTTCCGTGACAGTGGATTCCGTAACAGCGGAGTCTGGAGCTGTGGAATTTGGAACTGCGGAGCCCGTAGCTGTGGAGTCCATAACCGTCGGATCCGGAACACTGGAGTCCGTACCCGTCGTCGCGGTCTCCCCTGGCACGTCTGGCGCAGGAACGGCCGATGTGGTCGTCATTCGGTTACTGTACTGGCTTGCCAGGGCCCCGATCAGCCGAAGCGGCCGGTGATGTAGTCCTCGGTGGCGCGCTGGGTCGGGTTGGCGAAGATCCGCGCGGTGTCGTCGATCTCGATCAGCTTGCCGGGCTGGCCGGTGCCGGCGATGTTGAAGAACGCGGTGCGGTCCGAGACCCGTGCGGCCTGCTGCATGTTGTGCGTGACGATGACGATGGTGTACTCGGCCTTCAGCTGCGCGATCAGGTCCTCGATGGCGAGGGTGGAGATCGGGTCGAGCGCCGAGCAGGGCTCGTCCATCAGCAGCACGTCGGGGGAGACGGCGATGGCGCGCGCGATGCACAGGCGCTGCTGCTGACCGCCGGACAGGCCCGCGCCCGGCTTGTGCAGCCGGTCCTTGACCTCTTCCCACAGGTTCGCGCCGCGCAGCGAGTTCTCCACCAGATTGTTCATGTCGCCCTTGTGTTTGAGCCCGTTCAGGCGCAGCCCGGCGGCGACGTTGTCGTAGATCGACATCGTGGGGAAGGGGTTCGGCCGCTGGAAGACCATGCCGACGGTGCGCCGCACCGCGACCGGGTCGATGCCGGCGCCGTAGAGGTCCACGTCGTCGAGCAGCACCTTGCCCTCGACCCGCGCGCCCGGGATCACCTCGTGCATCCGGTTGAGGGTGCGCAGCACCGTGGACTTGCCGCAACCGGACGGGCCGATGAAAGCGGTCACCGTGCGCGGCTCGACCGTCAGGCTGATGTCGTCGATCGCCTTGAAGCCGCCGTAGTAGGCGGACATCCCGGAGACGTCGATCCGCTTGGCCATCGTGTGCTTCTTCCTTCGTTAGTCGCCGATGTCGAACACGTAGCCCAGGCCGCGCACGGTGCGCATCCGGGCGTACGCGTCCGGGTCGATCTCCAGGTGTCGGCGAAGCCGCCGTATGTGCACGTCGAGCGTCTTGTTGCGGTCCGGGTATCCCTCGCCCCACACCGCGTCGAGCAGCTGCCTGCGGGTCAGCAGCCGGCCGGCGTTCTCCATCAGCGTGGCCAGCAGCTCGAACTCCTTCGGCGCCATCCGCACGCTGTGACCGCCGACCCGCGCCGCCATGCCGTCGAGGTTGAGCTCCACCGTTCCGACGGTCAGCAGCCGCAGTCTGCCGAGCGTCTGCGGCGCGACGGGGACGTAGGCGCTGCGATCGATCGGGTGACGGGGGTTCGTCCTCGTCGCCATCGTGGCTCCTCGTTCCGCTTCGTCGGGTCGGATGGGTGTCGGTGGATTCGGTGGATGTCGTCTGCGGGGCTGTGGCGAGCCGTGCCGTCGTTCGGGTGCGTACGCCGGTCGGGTCAGGCCCGGCCGGGCCTCTTCCACCACGCGAGGAGCCGCGCGGCCAGGTTGAGGATCATGATGATCAGGATCAGGGTCAGCGCCCCGGCCCAGGCCCGGTCGATCGCGGGCTGATACGGCTGGGTCGCCTCGTTGAAGATGAAGTACGGCAGCGAGCCCTGCGCGCCCTGGAACGGGTTGCCGTTGATCGACGAGGTGAAGCCGACCACCAGCAGGACCGGCGCGGTCTCGCCCATGATGCGCGCGATGCCGAGCATGACGCCGGTGACGATGCCGGGCAGCGCGGTGGGCACCACGATCCGCAGGATGGTGCGCCACCTGGACACCCCCAGCGCGTAGGAGGCCTCGCGCAGCGCGTGCGGCACCAGTTTGAGCATCTCCTCGCTGGACCGGATCACCAGCGGCAGCATCAGGATCAGCAGTGCCAGCGACCCGGCGAAACCGGAGGCCTTGAACCCGAAGGCGATGATCCACAGGGACAGGATGAACAGGCCCGCGACGATCGAGGGCAGGCCCATCATGACGTCCACGAAGAAGGTCACCGCGCGGGCCATCCAGCCGCGGCCGTACTCGACCAGGTAGATCGCGACCAGCACGCCGATCGGCACGGCGATCGCGGTGGCGAGGCCCACCTGCTCCAGCGTGCCCAGGATCGCGTGGTACGCGCCGCCGCCGACGTCGGACTCGGCGATGTTACGCATCGAGTGCTGCAAGAAGTAGCCGTTGAAGTCCTTGGCGCCGTTGCTGATCACCAGCCACAGAACCGAGACCAGCGGCAGCACCGCGAGCAGGAACGCCAGGATCACGCCGCCGCGCGCCAGCAGGTCGGTGATCCGGCGGCCGGCCGCGACCGAGCTGAGCGAACTGGCGCGCAGCACGTCGTCCCGGTGCGCGTCGTGCGGGTTGATCGCCTTGTGCTGGAAGGCCTCGACCGGGCTCTCTTCAGCGGCCTCGGCCGTCTCGGCGGCGGTCGCCTTGCCCGGCGTCACGTCGTCGCGGATCTGGCCGCGCCGGGCGATCCACCGGGCCAGGTAGTTGACCAGCAGGGTCATCACGAACAGCACGAGGCCGGAGGCGATCAGCGCGCCGCGGCCGACATCGAAGGCGTTCTTGAACTGCACGGCGATGTTCGCCGCGATGGTGTTGCCGCCCGGCTGGAGGAAGTGGTCGAAGAAGTTCGTGGTCTGCGAGAGCACCATGGCCGCCGCGATGGTCTCGCCGAGCGCCCGGCCGAAGCCGAGCACGATCGCGCTGATCACTCCGGAGCGGCCGTAGGGCAGCACGGCCAGCCGGATCATCTCCCACTTGGTCGCGCCGAGCGCGTACGCGGCCTCGATATTCTCCCGGGGCGTCTGTAGGAACACCTCGCGGGAGATCGCTGCGATGATCGGCAGGATCATGATGGCCAGCACGATGCCGGCGGCGAACACCGAGCGGGGCGACGGCGATCCGTCGTAGTGGAAGATCGGGATCCAGCCGAGCACGTCGGAGACGACCTGGGAGACCCCGCCCATGTGCGGGACCAGGAAGATGATGCCCCACAGGCCGTAGACGACGGAGGGCACCGCGGCGAGCAGGTCGACGACGTAGCCGAGCGTCTGCGCGAGCCGGCGCGGCGCGTACTGGCTGATGAACAGGGCCGCGCCCACCGCGATCGGTCCGCCGATCACCAGCGCGAACAGCGAGGTGATCAGGGTGCCCCACGCCACCAGCGCGACGCCCCACACCGAGGGGTCGTCGTCCGGGTTCCACTCGAAGGCGGTCAGGAAGTTGACCGAGTCGGCGTTGATCGCGTGCAGCGCCTGGGTGACCAGGAACGCCGCGATCGCTCCCATCAGCAGCAGCAGGAACACCGCGGAGCCGCAGGAGATCCCGGCGAACACGCCGTCGCCGCGGCGTGAGCTGCCGGTCAGCCCGGCGGCGGGCCCACGGCGGGCGCCGCGGCGCGGTGCGGACGGGGAGCCCTTGCGCTGACTGCCGTCCGGGTCCTGGAGGCCGGAGGAATCCGTCACGGCCGGCGACTCGCCGCTCATCGTTCTCCTGACGGTGCGGTTCATGGCGTGGGTACTGCGGGAGGAGTTTCGTTCTCAAGCGGCCCGGCTGCCGCCGCGGGATGTATCACTCACCGCGACGGCAGCCGGGCCCGCTTCGCGTCCGCCGGGCGGACCCTGCGTCGGCTCGGGCGGTTAGCTCAGAGCGTTGACCGCGGTCGCCACCAGCGACTGGATGTTGCTCGGCAGCGACACGTAGCCGGCCGCCGGCAGCTCCGCCTGCGCGGTGGTGCTGGCCGCGTAGCTCAGGAAGCCCTTGATCAGCGGCAGCTGGGTCGCGTCGTTGCCCTTGTCGCAGGCGATCTCGTAGGTCACCAGGACCGCCGGGTAGGCGCTCGGGTCCGAGTAGGCGTAGTTGAACGCCAGCTGGATGTCGTTGCCGTTCTGGTTGACCTTCGCCTTGGCGATGAACGCGGAGGCGTTGTCCGTGCTGGCCGTGACGAACTGGCCCTGCGCGTTGCCGACCTTGGCGGTCTGAAGGTTGTTCGAGGAGGCGTAGGACAGCTCCGCGTAGCCGATGCCGCCGGCGGTGGTCTTGACCGCCTGGGCCACGCCGGAGGAGCCGTTCTCACCCTGGCCGCCGGTGCCCGGCCAGACCTTGTTCGCCTTGGCCGGGAAGTCGGCCGCGTCGGTCTGGTTCAGGTAGTTCGAGAAGTTGAACGACGTGCCGGACTTGTCCGAGCGGTGGAACGTGGTGATCTTCGTCATCGGCAGCGTGACGCCCGGGTTGTCCTTGGTGATCGCCGGGTCGTCCCAGGTGGTGATCTTGCCGTTGAAGATCTTCGCCAGGTTGGCGGCCGACAGGTTCAGCGGAGTGGTCACGTTGGTGACGTTGTACATGATCGCGATGGCGCCGGGCACCATCGGCAGGTCCACGGCCTCGCCGCCGGTGCAGCGCGCGTTGGCCTTCGCCACGTCGGCGCCGGACAGCGGGAAGTCGGAGCCCGCGAAGTCGACCTGCTTCTGCTCGAACGACGTGACGCCCGCGCCGGAACCGCTCGGGTTGTAGTTGACCGTCGCGCCGGAGCAGGCGGTCTGGTAGTCCTTGGTGAACTTGTCGATGGCGTTCTTCTGCGCACTCGACCCGGCCGCGGTGAGCGTGCCGCTGCCACAGGAGATCGCGGAGGACGCCGAGGACGACGCACCCGCGGACGCTGGCGCGGACGAGCTGCTCGCGGTCGTGGTGTTGTTGTTGGAGCCGCACGCGGCGAGCGTGGCGACGGCGATGAGGCCGGCGCCGGTCACAGCGACGTACCGCTGGAGCTTCACGGGGAAGTCCCTTCCTGAGTTCGCCGGTGCTGCCACACGCGTGAGGGCAGCCGCCGGCCGGTCATGAGCCTGACGTGTGCTGACGTCTGCGACCGTAGGCAGCGCAAATGAATCGATGAGCCGGACAAAGTGAACGCCCGGTATACAGTGCGGGACGTTTGGGCGACCGACGGAACTCCGCCGCGTGTTCGCGTCATCACACCCTGATTCATCCGGCGCTTTCCGCCGCGGCGTCGGCACGATGTCGGCA
>NZ_DASYZI010000112.1:0-5256 GCF_035946395.1 Actinocrinis sp. | reverse complement strand
TGCCAGTGCGGTTCAGCGGTGATCGCCTCCGCGACCGTGGCGTACGGCGGGAAGAAACGGATGAGTCCGGTGAGGCGCAGCAGTCGTACTATCCGCTCCTGATCACTGGCCAGGGCGAGCGATCCGTCGTGTGCACGCAGCCGTTTGAAGCCGCCGACCAGCACTCCCAGGCCGGTCGAGTCGAGGAACGTCACGCCGGCGGTGTCGATGACGACATGCCTGACGCCGGTCGAGAGCAGCTCGACGAGGCGCTCTCGCAGCGCCGGCGCCGTGAAAAGGTCGATCTCACCGCCGACGCGCAGCACGGCGCAGTCGCCGTATGGTCCGACGGTCTCCAGGCGCAGATCATGCATCCCGGCCTCCGTGATTGTCATTGCATAGATTGACAAAGCTTCCTGTACAGCTACAGTAGAGCACTGACTGACGCTTCGTCAACGACAAGCTGTCGTTGTCATCACACGCAATGACGTTTGGGAGTCGGGATGCGGGTCGAGGAAGCTGTGGGACGACAGATCGCCCGGCTGCGGGCGCAACGCGGGCTTTCGCTCACCGAGCTCGGCGAGGCGTTGGGGCACTTCCTCGACAAGCCGTGGAGCCGGCAGGCGGTCCACCAGGCCGAGCGCGGGCGCCGTGCGTTCACGGCGGCCGAGCTGACCGCGCTCGCCCTGGTTCTGGACACGTCCGTACCGGCGCTCTTCCGCGCCGAGGATCAGCAGATCGAGCTGCCGGGGCGAGCGGTGCCGCCCGAGGAGTATCGCGGCATCCTGCTCAACCGGGAGGGTGACGCGCCGCTCGACGGAGTCGAGGAGCTGATCGTGGCGCTGCACGACATCGGGCGGGTCCTCTCCCGCCCCGCGCTGGCCCGGCTGGCGCGCATCGGGCGCGCCGCCGACGAGCTCGACTGAGCCGGCGCGTCAGGGCAGGACGTGGGTGAGCGCCAGGGTGATCCCGAGGGCGAGCATCGACAGTACGGTGCTCCCGGCGACTACCTGGAGCGTGTACTTGAGATTGCGGGAGCTGATGTCCTTCTGGAATTCCTGCGCGTCGTTGACCCGCGGGAACGGCTTGTCAGGGACCGGCGCGCCGAGAAACTCGCACAGCGGTTCCCAGCCGTCCGAGACCTGGTAGACGAGCAGCCGGTCGGCGGAGATGTACGCCGCCACCTCCGCGTTGTGCTCAAGGAACGCGTTGATCGCGAACTCCCGGTCGCCCAGGTGGGTGAATTCGCGTCCCTGGAAGATCTTGTTCCACACCTTGTCGAGCATCCGCGCCTCCGCCACGGCGGGCGGATTCACGACGGACAGGAAGGCGTATCCCCAGCGCTGCAAACGATTGCGGCGGCGCAACGGCCACTGGAACATGGTCTTGTACATGCTGTCGGCCCACCGCTGCGGATCGCGGACGGTGAGGATGACCTTGGCCTTCGGGTAGGCCTCGGCCAGTTCCCTCCAGTAGTAGGCCCCAGGCCAGTCCAGCGTCGACTGGAAGCCCTGGTACATCTCGCCCCAGTTCTGGCGCCCGCCGTCGAGGATGCGCCGCCAGGCCTTGAGCCGGTCGGGCCGGTCCATGACCTCCTTCATGTGGTAACAGGGCCCGTACCCGAGTTCCTCAAGCGCGAGCTTGAGCGAGTTGGTACCGGTCCGGCCCATGCCGACGCCGATGACTTCCAGTTTGTTGGACATCGTGTTCTCCAGTGAAATGCCAGCTGGCAGCCGCTGGCGGATTCGGGCAGCACTTGACCTGCGGAGCGCAGTGGGTGGGCGCGCACCGCTGATTTCACCTGTTGCATGTACGAGTGCGTCAGAGGATTGAGGCTCGCGCACGGCACGGCGCAGCGAAGACCTCAACCGTGAAAGACGCCACGAAGCAGCTTCGCACTACTCATAGCCTTGATATGAGCACGCGCAGACGCCGGGCAGACGCCTGCGATCAGTGCAGGTTGTTGAGTGTTTCGTTGAGTCCTTCGGTGGTGGAGGGGTGGGTGTAGATGGTGTCGCGCAGTTGGGTGGCGGTGATGTCGTGGTGGATGGCGAGGGTGAGGGTGTTGATGGTTTCTTGGGCGTCGTTGGTCAGGAGTGCGGCGCCGAGGAGGTGGTCGGTGGTGGCGTCGACGACGAGTTTCATGAGGCCGTGGGTGTTGTTGAGGATGCGTGCGCGGGGTAGGGCGTTCATTTGGTTGATGGGTGTGCTGGCGATTTTCACCGTGTGTCCGCGTTCACGTGCCTGTGTTTCGGTGAGGCCGACGCGGGCGAGAGGCGGTGTGGTGAACAGGGTGTAGGGGACCGGCCCGCGGTTCGTGGTGGTGCGTTGGCTGTTCCCCTGAAGCTGATCCAGGACAATGCGATGGTCATCGAGGGAAAGGTAGGTGTACTGCGGACCACCGGTGACGTCACCGATGGCGTAAATGTGCGGCTGACTGGTCCGCAGATACTCATCAACCTCAACCGCAGCACCAGGCGTGGTTCGCACCCCGGCGGCATCCAGGCCCAAACCCTCGGTGGCGGGGACGCGCCCGGTGGCCACCAGAATCAAATCAGCATCGGTAGTGGCCGCATGGCCGTCGATCTCGTAGCTGATGACGGCGCCGCCGACACGGTCGCTGACGCTGGTCACGCGTGCGCCGGTGGTCAGGGTGACGCCCTGCTCGTGCAGGATGCCGGCGACAGCGGCGGCGACATCCTCATCCTCGGCGGGCAGTATCCGCTGGTGGGCCTCCAGGACAGTGACCTGGGCGCCGAATTGGCTGTAGGTCCCGGCAAACTCAAGGCCGGCGTGGCCACCGCCGACAATGGCCAGGCGCCGGGGCAGTTCCGGAGTGTCGAGCAGCTCCGTACTGGTGACCGCGTATCGGCTCGCTCGCAGGCCAGGCAGGTCGGGGACGGTGGGCTTCGCGCCGGTGTTGATGACGATGGTGTCGGCGCTGATCGTCAGCCGGTCCTGCCCGGCGGTCACTTCCACGCTCTTCGCGTCCACGAACGCGGCATGGCCGGTGACGATGGTGACGGCGTCGATCGCGTCGAGCGTCGCAAAGTTCTTCTGGCGCATCAGGGCGGTCAGCTCGCCGGTCGCGCCGACGGACCTGCGATACCAGGGGCCTGCGATGTGGGTGGCGGGGCGCGTCTCGGCGTGGTGCAGCAGGGCTTTGGTGGGTACGCAGCCGATGTTGATGCAGGTCCCGCCGTACATGCGGCCGGACTGCTCGACCAACGCCACGCTGCGCCCCGCCCGTCCCAGGGCGGCCGCCAGCATCTTGCCGCCCTTGCCGAAGCCAAGGATGAGCACCTCGACACGCATCGTGTTCATGCTTCCACACTCGCCTGATGGGGCAGACTCGACAAGGCGGAAATAGCTCGATTACTGTCGAGAAAATCTCAGACGCCCGAGAAGGATGATTTGGCCTGTCCGCCCCGCTCTGGACGATTGGGTAACGCCACCGCGAACGTGAGGCGAAATGGCAGTGCCCGGCAGTCAAGGTGCTACCTTGACTGCCGGGCACTGCCGATCAGACGCGACGGATGCGTCGGGCCGAGTCGTGAGATTACCCGCGTGACCCGGAATTGCCAGAATTACGGGAATTACCAGTGTTACTAGTCGTTGATCAGATCGAACTCTTCCGACGTGCCGATCGTGGTCTGATTGGCGATCAGCGGGCTCGCACCCGCGTTGGCCGCGGTGACGATGTCGTTGTTGGCGTGCGCCCGGAAACTGACGCTGCCGTCGGCGTTGCGGATGAGGTCGAACTTCTCCCAGGTACCGATCGCCGTCCGGTTCGCGATCAGCGGGTTGGCGCCGGCGTTGTCCGCGGTCACGATCAGGTTGTTCGCGTGCGCCTGGAAGCTCACGCTGCCATCGGAGTTGTAGATGACGTCGAACGTCTCCCACGGGCCGATGGCAGTACGGTTGGCGATCAGCGGGCTCGCACCCGCGTTGTCAGCCGTCACGATGTCGTTGTTGGCGTGAGCACGCAGACTGATCGGCGTGCCGTAGTTGAGGTCGAACTCCTCCCACGGACCGATCGCCGTGCGATTCGCGATCAACGCGCTCGCACCCGCGTTCTCCGCGGTGACGATCATGCTGTTCGCGTGTGCACGGAAGCTGACGCTGCCGTCGGAGTTGTAGATGAGGTCGAACTCCTCCCACGGGCCGATCGCCGTGCGATTCGCGATCAGCGGGCTTGCACCCGCGTTGTCAGCCGTCACGATGTCGTTGTTGGCGTGAGCACGCAGGCTCACACTGCCGTCCGAGTTGCTGATCAGGTCGAACTGCTGCCACTGGCCGACCGCCGTGTTGTTGGCGATCAGTGGGTTGGCTCCGGCGTTGTCCGCAGTGACGTAGTCACCGTTGGCATGGGCGTGCAGCGTGACGACCGTGTTCGTCGAGGGCGTCGTCACCGTCATCGCGAAGATATGCATGGCGGTGGTGCCGGCCGTCGCGCCTGCGCTGACGTTGGGCAGAACCACGGCCTGCACGGTCTTGCCCGCGGTCAGTGGCACCGCCTGATAGTACAGGTGCACCGTCTGGCTGACGTTGCTGCCACCGCCGTTGTTGATGTACGGGAGCGTCGCGGCGATATCCGTACCGCTCACCGGCGTCTTGGACCACCAGTCGGCGAATGCGAGCCCGAATGTCTGGGTGCTGCCGTCGGTGTAGACGACCGTGCCGCTGCCGGATCCCGTCCCGTTGTTGGACGCGCCGAGGACGGCCAGTGTGGTTCCGGAGCCGGAGAGCGGGACGGTCTGGCCGCTGGCCACGATGTTGTCGTTGGTGCCGGACGCGACGTTCGGCCAGGTGATGGCGGCTCCGTCATGATGGAAGGCGCGACCGGGCGTCAGACCTGCGGCGGCGAGTGCTTGTGCGGAGTAGCTGGCGCCGTTGGGTCCGTCGAAGTTGCCCGGCTTGGTGTTCGTGTCGTCGGTGATGCCGACGTTGTTGAGCGCCGCGGTGATCGACGGGTAAGCGATGTTGATCGTGCCGGCGTCCGTGAACGGTCCGGTGCCGCTCAATGTCGCCTGCGCGGAGAGTGCGTACGTGCCCGTAGACGCACTGGAGGGTGCGGTGATGTGCCAGGTGGTGGTGACTGTTTGTCCGGCGGCGACGGTGGCGAACGTGGACGGCGTGGTCGCCGCGACAGTCCACCCGCTCGGCGCGCTCAGCGACAGGGCGATGTTGTTTTGCGTGGTGGTGCCGCCGTTGACGAACACCGTGCTCGCGGTGGCCGTGCCACCCGCGGTGGTCAACGCCGGAGCCGTGAGCGTG
>NZ_DASYZI010000111.1:0-3136 GCF_035946395.1 Actinocrinis sp. | reverse complement strand
CGCGACTTCGAACCAGGGCAGTTGCCGGTCGTGACCGTCAAAGGCCGCGAGTGCGCGTTTCGCCGCTTTCAACGCGCTGTCCGGATCGTTGACGCTCTGCCATACGAAGCCGGCGACAGTGTTGGCCATGGCGGCGAGGAGCGGTTCGTCGCTGTCGCACAGGAGTTGGAGCGTTGCGAGTTGGTCGTTGCGAGCTTTGGCCAGGGTGGCGAGTACGTGTGCTGTCGCCCTCACCGGAGTGTCGGGCGGGGCCGGAAGGAGTCGCCGGACGGTGACCAGGGCGCGCGCGGTGGCGGGGTGCTGAAGGATCAATGCACTGACGGCGGTGAGCACCGCGGCGGTTCTGCCGACCTCGACGACGGGTGGCTCGGGCCGGTGGTGCGACAGGATTGCCGCGCTCTGCCCGGTCAACGCCGTCATGCGTACGAAGTCGGATTCGAACATCCACAGGCCGCCGAGCACGGCGCAAACGGCCGCGACGGACGCGCCGTCCTCGCGCTCGACTCCGAGCCGCAGCGCCAGCAGCAGGTTCTCCTGCTCGTCCCTGGTTTGCGCGGCCGACGTGACCACGTCAGGGCCGAACAACGATTCATGGTGCGCCGAGCCGAAATCGCGCGCCCAGGCGAGGAATCGGCTGATCGCCAGCTCGGTCTCGCCCGTCTCATGGAGGCGCGCCGCGCTGAACTCGCGCACGGTCTCCAGCATCCGGAAGCGCGTGCCGGAGCCGGCGTCGGCTGCTTGGAGCAGGGACTGGCCCACCAGTTGCTCCAGGATGGACAAGACGTCGATGTCTTCGTCATCTGCGCTGAGCATGTGGTGCGCGGTGTCGGCGGTGAATCCGCTGGGGAAGACGGACAGGGTGCGCATCGCTGCTTGGCCGTCTGATGCGAGCAGGTTCCAGCTCCAGTCGATGACCGCGTGCAGGGTTCGATGACGCTGTGGGGCGTCGCGTGTGGCGCCGCGTAGCAAGGCGAAACGGTCGTCCAGGCGTCGGGCGATTTCGGCCACTGACATTGCGCGTACGCGTGCGGCCGCCAGCTCCACTGCCAGCGGCAGCCCGTCGAGGTGGCTGCACAGTTCCCTTACCACGTCTGCGGGCAGGTCGATTCCGGGGCGCGCGGCGTTCGCGCGCTGGCGGAACAGCTCGACGCTGGTCGCCAGGCTCAGTTCGGGGAGTGCGTATACGGATTCCGAGGACAGGCCGAGCGGGGCGCGGCTGGTGGTCAGTACCCGAAGATCCGCACTCGCCGCTATCAGGGAGCGTACGAGTTCGGCGGCGCCGTGGATGACGTGCTCGCAGTTGTCCAGTATCAGAAGCGCCGGGCCGGGAGCGAGAGTGCGCAGGATGGCCGTGACCGCATCCGTGGGGGCGTCTGTCGGGGCGGCGCGGTGGCCGACTGATGCGGACGCGTGCTCGCCGGCGCCGAGGGCTGACGCCACCTCGCTGAGCACGTCGGCGTCGGTGGTGACCCCGGCGAGTGGGACCAGATGAACGACGCGTTGGTGAGCTGCGGAAGCGACGGTGTTTGCCAGCCGGGTCTTGCCCAGGCCGCCGGCGCCGATGATCGACACCACTCGGGACGCACGCAGCTGATCGATCACGGCGGCGACGTCGCCGTCCCGGCCGAGTAGCGCGTTCGGCTCGTGCGTGATGCCGCGCCGGACGACTGGGCGCTCGCGTTGCAGCAGTTGGCGGTGCACTTGCTGCAACTCCGGACCCGGGTCGCTGCCCAGCTGTTCGCGCAGCCCACGTCGATACGACTCGTACCTGGTCAGCGCGGCGGACGGGCCCAGCGTCGCGGATTCACAGAGGAGCAACTGCGCGAGGACCTCCTCATCGCGCGGATGCTCGTTGATCAGTTCCGTGAGCGGCTCGGCTGCTTCGGCATGGCGCCCAAGGTGGGAAAGGGCCAAGGCGCGGGTGCGAGCCAGTGCTTGGTATGTCGCTGCCCGCGCGGCGCGAAGCTCGGCCAATGGGTCGGCGAAGTCGGATTGTCGGCTCGGCGGCGAGTCCCACAACGCCAAGCCGTTCTCGGCGTGTGCGAGCGCGCCCGCATGGTCGTTGGTGTGTGAGCAGCGGGCGCCGGCTGACGCGTGCACCAGTACGGCTGCGACGTCGACTTGCTCGTCACTGAGAGTGAGCCGGTAGCCGGCGGGAGCGCTGGCGATGGTGTCCGGGCCGAGCTGAGCCCGGGCACGCGAGACCAGCACCTGTAGCGCGCGGGCCGGGTGCTCCGGCTGTTCGTCCGGCCACAGGCCCTCGACCAGCCGCGTCGTGCTACAGCCCCCGCGCAGGTCGTCGGCCAGCAGCGCGAGCAGGCCACCCAGCCGCGCGCCGGCGATCTCCCGGCCGCGAAATGCCACCCGCGACAACAGCACCAGCTCAACGCCCATCCCAGCAGGCTAACGCGTCGCTTGGTGCATCTACTGCGTAGTGAGCGGGGGAGTGTGGTTGGCCTGGTGTGTTACTCGGGCTCCTTGGTTGCTAATCGGCTGGTTGCCATGAGGCTAGGACCAGGGCTCGGTCGGTTGCTGCGAGGTGTGCTGCGGCGGCGAGCCATGCCTTGGCGTAGCTGTCCGGGTCGGGGTCGGTGAGGCGGCCGAAGACGTCGCGGTTGCGTCGGTTGGCCTCGTCGGCCAGTCGGGTTGCCAGGTCGGCGGCGGCACGGAATCCCGCCGCGTGCATGGGCGCGAAGGTTTGGTTTGGTTGGTTTGTTTGGCCTGGCTGGAGTGGGCGGGCTGGCTGGCTTGGGCGGCGGGCGGACTCGCTGACGGCTCGTCTTCCGCCGGAGACGGCGAGTTCCACCAGGTGCCGGTAGCGCCACAGAGGGGAGTCCGTGATCGGGTCGGGTGGGGTGCTGATTGGCTCGGGGGCTGGGCAGGTGGACAGCGGCGGCAGGTGTGAGCCCTGGAGGCGGTCGTATCCGAGGTCTGCGTGGCCCAGCCAGGGCTCGGGCAGCCGGAGGGTGGCTTCGGTCTCTGGTACCGGACCTGTGGCGAGTGGGCGCATGGTTGCGGCGTGGTCGGGGTCGAGGCGTCCGACCAGTCGGATGCGCAGTCCGGGTCGTGATGCGAGCTGGCGCAGGTTGGCGGTGTGTGCGAGTTCCGGGTGGGCGTCGGCCGGGATGAGGCGGAT
>NZ_DASYZI010000110.1:0-1780 GCF_035946395.1 Actinocrinis sp. | reverse complement strand
GCGCAGCGCCATCGGGTCCTGACAAGGTCCCGCGCCCGGCGAGTACGAACACGATCTCGTGCTCGTCACCGCCGAGTCCGGCCGCCGCCGCCGCGCCCAGCCGGTGGTACCGCAACGTGAACGGCAGGCCCGCTATGTCGTCCTCGCTCATCCGCCGCGCCGGCTTCGCAGGCGCCTGAGTCCGTGCCGTCATCGCCAGTCCTCTCCGGTGGAGCGTCAGCTGTAGTCCTCAAGCGTTCCGGTGCGGCGCACGTCCAGCGACACGCAGTGGAATCCGCCGCTGAGCGTGCGCGCGTGGCGCATGGGCAGCGCGGCGACCGTCACGCCGCGCTTCTCCAACTCGCGGATCAGCGGGATCTGTAGGTCGTTGACCACGGCGAGATCCGGCCTGACCATGATGAAGTTCAGCCCGGCCTGCCAGAGCGACGCGCGCGGGTACCGCCACGCGTAGCCGGTGTCGACGTTCTCGGGGCACCAGAGGATGTCCCAGTGCTTGAACACCGCGGGCACCTGGTCCTCGCGGATCCGCTCCGGGTTGAGCACGACGAGTCCGGGCCGCACCAGCGTGATCGTGGTGTCGATGTGCGTGCCGTCGTAGACGCCGCTGACCGGGTGCACCCGGTAGTCTGCGCCGAGCGCGCGTTGCAGCCATTGCAGGCCCAGCAGGTTCCCGCTGCACGAGACCAGGTAGAGGATGTCCCGGCCGACGCGCAGGATGTTGGCCGCGTCGAAGATCGGCTCGTGGTTGTTGAGGATGGAGCCCTGCGCGGGGCGCACGTTGTAGGTCTCGTCGGAGAGCCGGGGCTTCGGCGCGGAGATCCAGCCCGCCCCGCTGCGGAAGTAGTCGAGCAGGATGTCCTTGTAGGCGTGCGGCTCGAAGTAGCGGGACCGCAGCGCCATCGGCGTCTCGATGATCGTGTCACCGATCGCCAGCAGCACGTCGCGGGGACAGTAGTTGTACTCGCCGTCCGTGGTCCAGTCCGGCGTACCGAAGCTCCTGGCATGGTCGGTGACCGCGGGCCGGCGGACCGTCACGCCCTCGGCCTGAAGCAGCCCGACGAACCCCTCCAGGTCCTCGTTCGCCTCCTCAAGGATCCGGGCGTCGTACGGGCCGGTCGGGATGTCCTGCTCGGTCTCCTCGTCATCGGCGTAGTCGAGGGCGAACAGTCCGATGTCCGCAGACGGGACGCGGGCGCCGTCGGCGATGCCCACGATCATCTCTTCCAGCGGATCCCACTCGTTGTGCACGCTGACGAGCGACAAGACGTACTCCGTTTCCGGCCGCGATCGGACGTGATCGCGTGCGTCAGGGGCCGGACGGCACAAGCCAGAACCCTGTGGACCCGGAGGATCCGGCAGCACTGGCCATGGCGAATCCGGCGACGAAACTCATCTGAAACTATTGATACAGCGCCCGGGCCGGGGAGCCCCGATGCGCATGAGTAGCCTGATGTATCGAATTATGTCGAACCAGGGGTCTCATGCAAAGGACGAGAAACCCGGACGTAACCCCAGCCTCGGTTCGTCTACCGTTTCCGGTGAAAGGCCTCGCGTTTGCCCTTGTGATCGGCTTACCTCGACCACCGCCCGGTGTTTCTACCGGCTCTCATCGTTACCGATCACTGTCGGCCTGTCAACAGCCACGCACCGGCAAGTTAGTATACTGACAAATACATGAGACGGCAGTTGTCTCAGGATCCTGTATGAGTTTCACGGTGTGGTGGAGCACGCGTCTGCCTGTTGACACGCGCGGGGAAATTGCGCGCACCGCGGGGGCCGG
>NZ_DASYZI010000109.1:0-52201 GCF_035946395.1 Actinocrinis sp. | reverse complement strand
TCATACGCAGGCTGCTGCGGGTGCTGCCGGTGTGATCAAGATGGTGTTGGCGTTGCAGCACGCTGTGGTGCCCGCGACGCTGCACGTGGATGCGCCAAGCCCGCACATCGACTGGACCTCCGGCGCGGTGGAACTCGCCGTTCGGACCGTGCCCTGGCCGCAGCAGGACTGGCCGCGGCGTGCGGGGGTGTCGTCGTTCGGGATCAGCGGCACCAACGCCCACGTGATTCTCGAACAGGCGCCGGACAGCGGACCATCAGAGCGCGGCGATGAGCGGGCAGAGCCTGACGACGAGCGGGGCCTGGACGCGCTGGGCCTGGACGCTGCGAATCAGGACACTGTGAATCAGGGCACTGTGACTCTGAACACTGTGGATCTGAACACCCTGGATCTGGACGCTGCGAAACCGGACGAGCAGGCCGCCGCGGTACTGGCCTGGCCGCTGTCCGCAAGCTCGGCGGCGGGGCTGCGCGGCCAGGCGGCCAGGCTGCGCCGGTTCGTGGCCGAGAACCCCTCGCTCTCGCCGGCGGACGCGGGCTGGTCGCTGGCGAGCGCCCGGGCGCAGCTGACCCACCGCGCGGTGGTGCTCGCCTCGGATCGGGACGGTTTCGAGAGCGGGCTGGCGGCGCTGGAGCGTGACGAGCCGACCGCCGCGACGGTCAGCGCGGTCACCCGGGGCAGGCCGCGCGTGGCCTTCGTCTTCCCCGGGCAGGGCGGCCAGTGGCCGGGGATGGCGGCCGAGCTGCTGGACACGAGCCCGGTCTTCGCCGAGCGGATACAAGAGTGTGAACAAGCCCTGTCCGAGTTCGTGGACTGGTCGCTCACCGCAGTGCTGCGCCAAGCCCCCGGCGCGCCGTCGCTGGACCGCGTGGACGTCGTGCAGCCCACGCTGTTCGCGGTGATGGTGTCGCTCGCCGGGTTGTGGCGCCACTACGGGGTCGAGCCCGCCGCAGTCGTCGGACACTCCCAAGGCGAGATCGCAGCAGCTTACGTGGCCGGCGGCCTGTCGCTGCGGGACGCCGCCCAAGTGGTCGCGATGCGGTCCGCAGCGTTGACCGCATTGCCCGCCGGTGGGGGCATGGCCTCTGTTCAGCTCGGCAGGGAACAGATTCAGCAGCGGCTGTCGCGCTGGGGCGACCGCCTGGAGGTCGCGGCGGTGAACAGTCCGTCGCAGGTCGTGGTGTCCGGTGACGGCGCCGCGCTGGACGAACTCGTCGCCGAATGCGCTGCGGCAGGCGTTCGTGCCCGGCGGATCGAGGTGGACTACGCGGCGCACTCCGCTCAGGTGGAACAACTGCGAGAGTCGCTGCTGACGGACTTGGGCGCAATCACCCCGCGGACCTCGCAGGTGCCGTTCTATTCCGCGGTGACCGCAGGTCTGCTGGACACCGCGCGGCTCGACGCGGAGTACTGGTACCAGAACCTGCGCCAACCAGTTCAGTTCGAGGCGGCCACCCGGGCGCTACGGGGGCGCGGCTTCGGGGTGTTCGTCGAGACGAGCCCGCACCCCGTCCTGGCCATCGCCGTGGCGGACGCCGCCGAACTGGCCGAGGATGCCGCCGAACCGGTCGCGGTGGGCTCGCTGCGCCGCGGTGAGGGAGGGCTCCGGCGGTTCGTCGCCTCGCTTGCCGAGGCGTGGACGGCAGGAGTGCAGCTCGACTGGTCCGTTCTGTTCGGCCCCGCCGCGCAGCTCCTGCCGCTGCCTGCCTACGCCTTCGACCGCCAGCGTTTCTGGCTGGAGGACCCGCGTGCGGCGACCGCCGATCCGGCGGCCCTCGGAGTGGGCGCGACCGGCCATCCGCTGCTGGGCGCCGAGGTGACGCTGGCCGACGGAACCGGCACGGTACTGACCGGCCGGCTCTCGGCGCGTGCCCAGCCGTGGCTGTCCGACCACGCGGTGGCCGGAGTGGCGTTGCTGCCCGGAACCGGATTTGTCGAACTCGCGCTGCGGGCCGCCGACGAGGTGGGCTGCCCGCAGATCGAGGAGCTGACGCTTGAGGCGCCGCTCGTGCTGCCGGACGAGGACACGGTGCAAGTACAGCTGTCCGTCGGTCCGCCGGATGGCGCGGGCCGTCGGCCGCTGGCGATATACGCCCGCTCGGAGCAGGAAGCCGGCCTGGCCGACAGCTGGACGCGGCACGCATCCGGCACGCTCGCCGCCGTCCGGCGGGAGCTGAACGGGGAAGCGCTGCACCTTCGGGAATGGCCGCCGCCGGGCGCGGTGCCGGTGCCGGTCGACCCGGCCGAGTTCTACCGCGAGGCTCAGGATTCCGGGTACACCTACGGTCCGGCGTTCCAGGGGCTGCGGGCGGCATGGCGGCGCGGCGGCGAAGTGTTCGCGGAGGTGGCCCTGCCCGAACCGCTGCACGACGAGGCGGGCCGGTACGGGCTGCATCCCGCGCTGCTCGACGCCGCTTTCCAAGCGATGCTTCTCGGCGCGTTCGCCGCAGACGGCCCCATGGACGGCGCCGCGGGTGAAGGGCCGGCAGCCGCACGAGCCAGGTTGCCGTTCGCCCTCAGCGGCGTGTCGCTGCTCGCTTCCGGCGCGACGGCGCTGCGGGTGTATCTGTCGCCCGCGGGCACGGACGCGGTGAGGGTGGCGGTGGCCGACGGGTCGGGCCGTCCCGTGGCGATCGTGGACCGGCTGGTCTCCCGCCCCGTGGACCCGGACCGGCTCAACGCCGTCCGGGGCGGGTCGAACCGGGCGCTGCTGCGGGTGGACTGGACCGCGCTGCCTGACGCGGCGGCATCCCTTTCCGGCCAGTGGGCGATGCTCGGCGACGACCCGTTGGACATGGCGCGGCAGCTGAGGGCGGCGGGCGCGTCCGTGACCTCGTACCCTGACGTGACCGCTGTCGCAGGCGTAGTCGCGGCAGGCGCAGCGGCTCCGGACACCCTGGTGTTGTCCGCGCGCGGTGCCGCCGGGCTTCCCGACGCGGTCCACGAGCTGACCGCTGCCGCGCTTCTGACGATTCAGAGCTGGCTCGCCGACGAGCGGCTCGCGCGTTCGCGGTTGGTCGTGGTGACCCGGTCGGCGGTGGACGCCACCGGTGCGGACGAGATCGATGATCTCGCGGCGGCGTCGGTGTGGGGGCTGGTGCGTTCGGCGCAGGCCGAGCACCCTGGTCGGCTGGTCCTCGTCGACCTGGCCGCGGCGGACACCTCGCCGGCCGCGTTGGGCCGCGCGCTCACCTGCGGCGAGCCACAGGTCGCGATCAGAGAAGACAGGGTACTGATCCCTCGCCTGGCGCCGGCGGACCCGCGGAGGGAGGCGCTCGTGCCGCCGGCCGACGGTCCGTGGCGGCTGGAGACCGACGGCTCGGGTGTGCTTGAGGGCTTGTCGTTGGTGCCATGGCCACAGGCGGGCCGTCGCCTGGAGCGTGGCGAGGTACGGGTTCGCGTCCGTGCGGCCGGGCTGAACTTCCGGGACGTCCTCGTCGCGCTCGGGGTGTATCCGGGCGAGGCGTTCATCGGCAACGAAGGCGCTGGCGTGGTGTTGGAGACCGGCCCGGGCGTCACCGGGGTCAAGCCCGGCGACCGGGTCATGGGGATGCTGCCCCAGGCGTTCGGCCCGCTGGCGGTGACCGATCACCGCTGGCTGGTACCGATGCCGCCGCAATGGTCGTACGAACAGGCGGCGACGGTGCCCACCGCGTTCCTGACCGCCTACTACGCGCTCGCCCGCGTGGCCGCAGTGCGGGCGGGGGAGCGGGTGCTGGTGCACGCGGCCGCCGGGGGCGTCGGAATGGCGGCGGTCCAGATCGCGCGGCACCTCGGCGCCGAGGTCTACGCGACGGCGAGCCCTGCGAAGCACGACGTCCTGCGTGCGATGGGCCTCGACGACGACCACATCGCCTCGTCGCGGGATCCGCAGTTCGCCGGGCGCGTGCTGGCCGCCACCGCGGGCGTCGGCGTGGACGTCGTGCTGAACTCGCTGGTCGGCGAACTGACCGACGCGTCACTCAGCGTGCTGCCACGCGGCGGGCGTTTCGTCGAGCTGGGCAAGGCGGACCTGCGCGACCCCGACCAGGTCACGCAGGCCCATCCCGCGGTGATGTATCAGGCGATCGACCTCGTGCGGGACGCCGATGCGGAACTTCTGCACAGCATGCTGGCCGAGATCACGGCGCTTGCGCGGGCCGGAGCGCTGCGGCCGCTGCCGGTGCGCGCGACGGACGTCCGGCAGGCGAGGCAGGCGTTCCGGACCATGTCTCAGGGCAGGCACACCGGAAAGCTCGTCCTGACGATGCCGCGCCTGCCGGACCCGTCCGGCACGGTGCTGGTCACCGGCGGGACCGGGACGCTCGGCGCACTGGTGGCCCGGCACCTGGTCTCCGCCTGGGGAGTAAGGCATCTGATCCTGGCGAGCCGCCGCGGCGAGCAGGCGCCCGGTGCGGCGGACCTGCGAGCGCAGCTGCGCGAACTCGGCGCGTCCGTCCGCGTGGCCGCCTGCGACGTGGCCGACCGCGCCGCGCTGGCCGCATTGCTGGCCGCGATTCCGGGCGATCATCCGCTGACCGGCATCGTCCACACCGCCGGGCAACTCGACGACGGCGTGGTCACCTCCCTGACCGCGCAGCAGATGGCCACGGTGCTGCGGCCCAAGGCGGACGCGGCGGTGCACCTCGACGAACTGACCCGAGACGCGGATCTGGGGATGTTCGTACTCTTCTCCGCCGCCGGCGGCGTGATCGGCAATCCCGGGCAGGGCAACTACAGCGCGGCCAACGCCTTCCTCGACGCGCTCGCGGCGAACCGGCGGGCGCGCGGGCAGGCGGCCACCTCGATCGCGTGGGGGCTGTGGGCGCCGGACAGCGGGATGACCGGACGACTGGTCGCTTCGGATCGGGACAGGCTGGCCCGCTCCGGTGCGGCGGCGATGCCCGCCGAGCAGGCGCTCGCTCTCTTCGACGACGCCGTACGTGCCGGTGAGCCGCTGCTGGTCGCCGCGCGGCTGGATGCCAGGGCGCTGCGTGCCCAAGCCCGGCAAGGCACGCTGCCCGCTGTATTGCGCGGCCTGGTCCGCGTCCCGATCCGGCCGACCCTGCACGACAGCGCCGGTGCCGGACAGGACCAGCCCGCCGACTTGGCGCAGCGGCTGGCCGCGGCGACCGGCGCCGAACGGCAGCGCATGCTGCTGAACCTGGTGCGCACGCACGCCGCAGCCGTGCTGGGACATGAATCCACGGTCGCGCTGGAGGGCGGCCGCGGGTTCCTCGACCTCGGCTTCGATTCGCTCACCGCCGTCGAACTGCGCAACCGGCTGGCCGCGGCGACCGGGCTGCGGTTGTCGGCGACCCTCGCGTTCGACTTCCCCAGCCCCGTCGCGCTGGCGCACCACCTGCGTGACCGGCTCAGCCCCGACGTCTCGCCGGACGAGCAGACCGACGGACGGGGCGGCAGTCAAGCCGAGCCCACCGCGGCGCAGGACGACGCGGATATCGCAGCGATCGATGACATGGACCTGGAGGAGCTCATCCGGGCCGTGCACGGGGACGACGACGGACTCGACAGCCCTGCGGGACGGAGCGCGCGATGACCGCATCGACCGAATCGGCTACCGCGGTGCCTACGACCGAGACCACTGCGACCGAACGGCTCGCGGAGGCGTTGCGCGAGTCGCTGAAGGAAACCCGGCGGCTGCGCAAGCAGCGGGACGAGCTCACCGCGGCGTTGCGGGAGCCGATGGCGATCGTCGGGCTGGCGTGCCGCTTCCCGGGGGGCGCCGACTCGCCGGAAGGCTTGTGGCGGCTGGTGGCCGAGGGGCGCGACGCGGTCTCGGGCTTCCCGGTGGACCGGGGCTGGGACCTCGACGGCTTGTTCGATCCCGATCCGGACCGGCCGGGCACGTCGTACGTGCGCGCCGGCGGCTTCCTGCACGACGCGGCGCAGTTCGACGCGGGCTTGTTCGGCATCTCGCCGCGCGAGGCGCTGGCCATGGATCCGCGGCAGCGGCTGGTGCTGGAAACCTGCTGGGAGCTGTTCGAGAAAGGCGGAATCGCTCCGGAGGCGCTCAAGGGCAGCCGCACCGGCGTGTTCATCGGCGCCGGCCCGTCCGACTACGTCACCGGTCTTCGTGAGGTGCCGGAGGCTGTCGAGGGTTATGCGGTGACCGGGAGCACCGGGAGTGTGCTTTCCGGTCGGGTGGCGTACGTGTTCGGTTTGGAGGGGCCTGCCGTCACGATCGACACGGCATGCTCGTCGTCGCTGGTCGCGTTGCACCTCGCCGGCCAGGCGTTGCGTGCGGGGGAGTGTTCGCTGGCGGTGGCCGGTGGGGTGTCGGTGATGTCGAGCCCGAAGGGGTTCGTCGAGTTCAGCCGGCAGCGCGCCCTGGCCGAGGACGGCCGGTGCAAGCCTTTCTCCGCCGCCGCGAGCGGGATGAGCATGGCCGAGGGAATCGGCCTGCTGCTGGTGGAGCGGCTGTCCGACGCGCGGCGCAACGGTCATCGGGTCTGGGCGGTCGTCCGCGGATCGGCGCTCAACCAGGACGGTGCCTCCAGCGGGCTGACCGCGCCGAACGGTCCGTCGCAGCAGCGGGTGATCCGTGCGGCGCTGGCCAGCGCCGGGGTGTCGGCGAACGACATCGATGTGGTCGAGGCGCACGGCACCGGGACGGTGTTGGGCGATCCGATCGAGGCGCAGGCATTGCTCGCGACCTACGGCCGGGGGCGGCCGGCGGGCCGGCCGATCCTGCTGGGGTCGGTGAAGTCGAACATCGGTCATACGCAGGCTGCTGCGGGTGCTGCCGGTGTGATCAAGATGGTGTTGGCGTTGCAGCATGCTGTGGTGCCCGCGACGCTGCATGTCGGCGAGCCGAGCCCGCACATCGACTGGTCCTCCGGCGCGGTGCGGCTCGCGCTGGAGGCCGCGCCCTGGCCGCAGCGGGAGGGGCCGCGGCGCGCGGCGGTTTCCTCGTTCGGGATCAGCGGCACCAATGGCCACGTGATCCTTGAACAAGCACCGGAAGACGAAACGCCGGAGCCCGGCGACGATATGCACCCGATCGCCACACCTACCGTGCCCTGGCTGATATCGGGCCGGGGCGAGGAGGGCTTGCGAGGGCAGGCCGAGCGGCTGCGTGACTTTGTCGCGGCCGACGACCGCCTGGGCGTGGCGGAGGTGGCGCGGTCGTTGGCCAGTGGCCGGGCGGGGCTGTCGCATCGCGCGGTGGTGCTCGGATCGGACCGGGAGCGACTGCTGGCCGGGCTCGGCGCGGTGCTCCGGGAAGAGACGGCATCCGGCGTCGTACAAGGCCAGACGCTGCCGCAGGCCAGCGAAGTCGTCTTCGTGTTTCCCGGCCAGGGCGGCCAGTGGGCGGGCATGGGACTCGAACTGCTGGACTCGGCCGCCGCCTTCCGCGAGCGGATGGAGGAATGCGATCAGGCGCTGACGCCGCTCACCGGCTGGTCCGTTCTGGACGTGCTGCGCGGGAAGGCCGGCACTCCGGGGCTGGAGCGCGTCGACGTGGTGCAGCCCGCGCTGTTCGCGGTCATGGTGTCGCTCGCCGCCCTGTGGCGGTCGGTCGGCGTGACACCGGCCGCGGTGGTCGGGCATTCGCAGGGCGAGATCGCGGCGGCTTGCGTCGCGGGAGCGTTGTCGCTGCCGGACGCGGCGCGGGCGGTAGCGCTTCGCAGCCGGGCGATCGTCGAACTGTCGGGTCTGGGCGCGATGATCTCCGTGGCGCTCGGGCGTACGGACATGCAGCGGCAGCTGTCCCCATGGGGTGAGCGGTTGCAGATCGCGGCCGTGAACGGGCCTTCCTCGGTGGTGGTGTCCGGCGACCCGGATGCGGTCAAGGAACTGGCGGCCTGGTGTGAGGCGGCCGAGGTCCGCGCGCGGATCCTGCCGGTCGACTACGCGTCACACTCGTCGCAGGTCGAGCAGATCCGCGGTCGGCTGCGCCGAGCGCTGTCCGGGATCACGCCCCGGCAGGCCGACATCCCGTTCTATTCGGCCGTCACCGGCGGGCAGGCGGACACGACGACCCTCGACGAAGGGTACTGGTATCGCAATCTGCGCCAACCCGTGGAGTTCGAGGCTGCCATCCGTGTTCTGCTTGAGGGCGGGCACGGAATGTTCCTGGAAGCCAGCCCGCACCCGGTGCTCACCGTGGCGATCGAGGAGACCATCGACGCCGTCGGCGCGCACGCCGCGGCCATCGGCTCGCTGCGCCGGGATCAGGGTGGCGCGGACCAGTTCCTGGCCTCGATGGCGCAGGCGCACGTGCACGGTGTGAACGTCGACTGGAGCGCAGTGCTGCCCGGGCGCGGCGCCGCAGTCCTTTTGCCCACGTACGCGTTCCAGCGGCGGCGCTACTGGCTGGAGCCGGCGGCGCCCGCAGCCGCGCCTCGCGGGCAGGCGGTCGGCGACTCGTGGCGGTATCGGATCGACTGGAAGCCGATCGCCGACGCGCCGACACCTGCGTTGTCGGGGACGTGGGTCCTGGCGGTTCCCGACACGGAGCCCGACCACCAGTGGATCGCAGGGTGCGCCGACGCGCTGGTCCGGCACGGCGCCCGAGTCCTACGGCTGGCGGTGGACGCCGCGCGGCCGGATCGGCAGGAGCTGGCCGGGCGGTTGCGCGAGTTGCTCGCGGACGGCGCCGCGATATCGGGTGTGCTGTCGCTGCTGGCGCTGGCCGAGACCGCGCACGCGCAGCATCCGGTGGTCCCCGGCGGCGTGGCGGGCACGGCCGTGCTCGCGCAGGTGCTGCGCGACGCCGACCTCGGCGCTCCGCTCTGGTGCGTGACGCAGGGTGCTGTTTCAGCCGAGCCCGGAGAGCGGCTCACCAGCCCGGATCAGGCGCAGGTGGCGGCGTTGGGGCGAGTGCTGGGTCTGGAGGATCCGCGGCGTTGGGGCGGCCACGTCGATCTGCCCGGGCGGGTGGACGAGCGGGCGCAGGCACGCCTGTGCATGGCGCTGGCCGCGCCGGCCGATGAGGACCAACTGGCGGTGCGGGCCTCGGGAATCCTGGTGCGCCGGCTCGCGCACGCCCCGCTCGGCGACCGGCCGGCCGCACGCGAATGGAAGCCGAGAGGCACGGTGCTGATCACCGGCGGCACCAGCGGGCTGGGCACGCATGTCGCCCGGTGGCTGGCCGACCGCGGTGCCGAGCATCTGCTGCTGGTCAGCCGCCGGGGCGGTGACGCACCCGGTGTCGCGCAGCTGACCTCGGAGCTGACCGAATCGGGAACCCAGGTCACCGTCGCGGCCTGCGATGTCGCGGACCGGGACGCGTTGGCCGCGCTCCTGGCCGACATTCCGTCGCAGTACCCGCTGACCGCGGTCGTCCACGCCGCGGGCGTCAACGGCCGGTTCGCCGCTCTGGCCGATGTCGACGCGGCCGACTTCGCAGAGGTCTTCGCGTCGAAGGTCGCGGGCGCGGCCAATCTCGACGCACTGCTGGAGAGCCGGGAGCCGCTCGACGCGTTCGTGCTCTTCTCCTCCAACGCGGGCGTCTGGGGCAGCGGAAGCCAGGGGGCATACTGCGCGGCGAACGCCTACCTGGACGCGTTGGCCGAACATCGCCGCGGGCGCGGCCTGACCGCCACGTCGCTGGCCTGGGGCGCCTGGGACGGTGACGGCATGCTCGCCGACCCCGCGCACAAGGAGTACCTGAGCCGGCGGGGCGTGCGGTCGATGGCGCCGAATCTCGCGATCCGGGAACTGGCCCGCGCGCTGGATCACGACGAGACCTTCGTCGCGGTCGCGGACATGGACTGGGAGCGGTTCGCCGAGACCTTCACCGCGGCCCGGCCGCGCCCGCTGATCGGCGAGCTGCCCGAGCTGCGGCAGGCCCCGAACCGTGGGCAGGCCGCGCCCGCCGCCGAACGGGCCGATCCGTCGCTGGTGCGGAGGCTGGCCGGTCTGTCGTCGGCGCAGCGCAGCCGCCGGCTCGTGGAGGCGGTGTGCACGGAGGCCGCGGCGGTGATCGGGCTGGACGATCCCCGGGAGATCGATCCCGGCCGGGCGTTCCGGGAGGCCGGGTTCGACTCGCTCACCGCGGTGCAGTTGCGCAACCGGCTGTCCACGGCCACCGGCATGTCCCTGCCCGCGACGCTCGTGTTCGACCACCCCACCCCCACCGCGCTCGCCCGCCATCTCGAAGCGGGCATCTGGCCCGACGACGGCGCCGGCTCCCCGCGAGTGCTGGTGTCGGCGGTGCTGGCGGACATCGAAAGGCTCGAAGCCGCCCTGGCGGCGCTCCCGCAGGACAGCGACGTGCAGGTTCGCGCCACGCAGCGCTTGGAAGCACTGCTGCGGTCGCGGCACGGGGCCGCCGAGGACGCCCGCGGCGCGCTCGATCTGGATCTGTTGGAGTCGGCGACGGCCGACGAGGTCTTCGACCTGATCGACAAGGAGCTCGGCGCCGGCTGACCTCTGATCCGCGTGACCTCTGAACCACGTAACGCAGCAATCTCCACTCGGGCATCCGGGAGCGGCGGCAATGGCGAACGACGGCGAGAAGTCCCTGGAATACCTCAAGCGGGTCACCGCGGACCTGATGCGCTCCAGACGGCGCGTGCAGGAGATGGAGACACGGGCGCGCGAACCGATCGCGATCGTGGGAATGGCCTGCCGGTTCCCCGGCGGCGTCGAATCCGCGGATGAGCTGTGGCAACTGGTCGTGGCGGGCGGGGACGCCGTCTCGCAGTTCCCCCGCGACCGGGGCTGGGACCTCGACGCGCTGCACGATCCGGACCCGGACACGCCGGGCACCACGTACGTGCGCGCTGGCGGCTTCCTGCGCGGCGCGGACCGGTTCGACGCGGGTTTCTTCGGGATCTCGCCCCGTGAGGCGCTGGCGATGGACCCGCAGCAGCGGCTGCTGCTTGAGGTCTCCTGGGAGGCGCTGGAGCGGGCCGGGATCGACCCGGCGTCGATCCGCGGACCCCAGACCGGCGTTTACGTCGGGGCCTCCCGCTCCGGCTACCTGACCAGCGCGGCGAGCGTCCCGCCCGAGGTCGAGGGCTACGCCATGAGCGGCGGCGCGCTCAGCGTCATCTCGGGCCGGGTGGCTTACACCTTCGGGTTCGAAGGCCCCGCGATCACCGTGGACACCGCGTGCTCGTCATCGTTGGTGGCGCTGCACCTGGCGAGTCAGGCGCTGCGTGCGGACGAGTGCTCGCTCGCGCTGGTCGGCGGCGTCGCGGTGATGGCGACCCCGCAGACTTTCGTCGAGCTCTCCCGCCAGCGCGCGCTGGCCCCGGACGGCCGGTGCAAGTCGTTCGCCGCCGCGGCGGACGGGTTCGGCGCCGGCGAAGGGGCGGCGGTCCTCGTCGTGGAGCGGCTGTCGGAGGCGAACCGGCGCGGGCACCGGGTCCTGGCCGTGGTGCGCGGCTCCGCAGTGAACCAGGACGGCGCCAGCAACGGCCTGACGGCGCCGAACGGCCCGTCGCAGCAGCGGGTGATCCGGGCGGCGCTGGCCGGCGCGGGAGTTTCGGCGGGCGAGATCGACGTCGTGGAAGCCCACGGGACGGGCACGGCGCTGGGCGACCCGATCGAGGCGCAGGCACTGCTGGCCACCTACGGCCAGGACCGGCCCGCCGATCGGCCGGTGCTGCTGGGATCGGTGAAGTCGAACATCGGGCACACCGCTGCCGCGGCCGGGATGGCCGGTGTCATAAAGACGGTGATGGCGCTGCGGCACGGGATGGTGCCGGGGACGCTGCACGTCGACGAGCCCAGCCCGCACGTGCACTGGTTCTCCGGCGCGGTCCGGCTCGCCACGCAGACGATGCCGTGGCCGCCGCGAGAGGGGCCGCGGCGTGCGGGGGTGTCCTCGTTCGGCATCAGCGGCACCAACGCCCACGTGATCCTGGAACAAGCACCCGACGACCGGCAATCAGCACCCGACGACGCATCGGCCGCGACCGCCGCGCCGACGGTAGTGCCGTGGTTATTAACAGGCCGAAGCGAGCAAGGCCTGCGAGACCAGGCGAAACGCTTGCTGGAATTCGTCACCGCCGACTCCACTCTCGACCCATCGGAGATCGCACGCTCACTGACGAGGCGGGCGGCGCTCTCGCGTCGAGCGGTCGTGCTCGGGCCGAACCGGGAGCGGCTGCTGGCCGGGCTGGGCGCGGTGATACGGGGAGAGAGCGCCGCCGACGTGGTGACAGGCACGGTGAACGGCTCGGGCCGGTTGGCGTTCCTGTTCTCCGGGCAGGGTGGCCAGCGGCTCGGCATGGGCCGGGAACTGTACGAGGCGTTTCCGGTTTTCGCCGACGCACTCGACGCTGCGTGCACCCACCTCGACCGCCATCTCGGCCGGTCGGTCCAGGACGTCCTGTTCGCGCCGGCGGGATCCGCCGAGGCACAGTTGCTGAACCAGACGGTGTTCACCCAGGCCGGGCTGTTCGCGATCGAGACCGCGCTGTTCCGGCTGCTGGAGTCGTGGGGCGCCCAGCCGGAATTCCTGCTGGGCCATTCGATCGGCGAGCTGGCCGCGGCGTACTGCGCGGGAGTCCTGTCGCTGCCGGACGCCTGTGCGCTGACGGCGGCGCGCGGCCGGCTCATGCAGGCGCTGCCGGCAGGCGGTGCGATGGTGTCGTTGCAGGCCGGTGAGCAGGAAGTGGTGTCGTCACTGGCGGACGCGGCCGGGGCTGTGAGCACGGCTGCGGCCGCCGCAGCCGTGAGCATCGCCGCGCTGAACAGCCCGATGGCGACGGTGGTGTCCGGCGACGAAGACGCAGTGCGCCGGATCGCCGACCACTGGGCGGCGCTGGGCCGCAAGACGAAGCGGCTGAACGTCTCGCACGCGTTCCACTCCCCGCTGATGGAGCCGATGCTTGACCAGTTGCGGGATGTGGCCAAGGGATTGTCGTTCCAGCCGCCGCGCATTCCGGTCGTCTCCGGCCTCACCGGCGAGCCGGTGCCGGACGAGCAGTTGTGCTCGCCGGAGTACTGGGCGCAACAGGTACGTCAGCCGGTGCGGTTCAGTGACGGTGTCCGCTGGCTGGCGGATCAGGGTGTGAACCTGTTCGTGGAACTTGGCCCGAGCGGCGAGCTGTCCGCGTTGGGCCAGGAGTGCGTGGACGACTACGACTCCGGCAAGGCTGTGTTCGTCGCGGCTCTGCGTAAGGACCGGCCGGAGTCGGTGGCGATCACGAGCGCAGCAGCGCAGGCGTATGTCAACGGTGCGGCGCTGGATTGGCGGGCGATCGTGCCCGGCCAGGCCGATGCGCGCGTGGAACTGCCGACGTATGCGTTCCAGCGGCAGCGGTACTGGGTGCAGGCCGCGCAGCCGTCCGGGGACGCGGTCGCGATGGCGGGGCTCAATCCCGGTCGCCATCCTCTACTCGGCGCGATCACCGAACTGGCCGACGGCAACAGCGTGATCCTGTCCGGTCGGCTCTCCGTGCGCTCCCATCCGTGGCTTGCTGATCACGTGATCGGCGACGTGGCGCTGCTGCCGGGAGCGGCGTTCGTGGAACTGGCGCTGACCGCCGCGGCGGCTGCGGGCCGCGGCCGGGTCGAGGACCTGACGCTCGAAGCACCCCTGCTGATCCAGCCGCACGGCGCGATGCAGATCCAAGTGGTCGTAGGGGCGCCGGACGAATCGGCGAGGCGTGCCCTGAGCGTCTATTCGCGTCCTGAGGAAACCTCGCTCGACGGCGCGTGGACACGCCATGCCGTTGGCGCGGTGACCGATGTGGCTGTGCCGGGGGACTTCAGCGGCCTGGCGGTCTGGCCGCCCTCGGGCGCGGTGCCGCTGCCCGTGGAAAAGCTCTACGACGGATACAAGGAGCGCGGCTACGGCTACGGTCCGGCGTTCCGCGGGATCCGCGCGGCCTGGCGGCGGGGCGACGACATCTTCGCCGAGGTGTCGCTGCCGACGCAGCAGCGTGGCGAGGCCGGAGGGTTCGGCGTGCATCCGGCGCTGCTGGACGCCGCGGCGCAGGCAGCGGGCCTTGGCGTCATCGTCGCGGGCGAGCAGGCGGCCACCAGCGAGGGGATATGGCGGCCGTTCGTGTTCGACGGCGTGTCGCTGTTCTCGGCAGGCGCCGCCGACCTGCGGGTGAACGTGCGCTCGACGGGACCGGACCGGGTGACGCTGATGGCGGCGGATCTCACCGGGCGGCCCGCGGTGTCGGTGGAGTCGATCGTGGTACGGCCGGTGTCGGCGCAGCAGTTGCGCGCGGCCGATCACGCGGTGCGCGATTCGTTGTTCCGGCTCGACTGGGTCCCGGTCGACTCGGCACCGTCCGCGTCGCCGATGTCGTCGGCCGACCGGCCATGGGCGCTGCTGGGGGACGGTGAGCCGGAACTGGAGGAGGCGCTGCGAGCCTCCGGCGCGGTGGTGCAGCGGTATCCGAGTGCTGCCGGATTGGGCGCGGCCATCGCGGGCGGATCGCCGATGCCCGCGGCGGCGGTGTGGACGTGCGTTTCGCAGTCATCTGCCGACGCCCCCGATTCCGCCGACGACATCGCATGCACCGTCCGCTCGGTGACCGCCGAGGCATTGACCGCGGTGCAAGCATGGTTGGCTGATGAGAGCCTGGATCCGTGCCCGCTGGTGATTGCGACCCGAGGCGCGGTGGCGGCGCGGACCGGCGAGGACGTCCCGGATCTGGCGGCCGCCTCGGTATGGGGACTGGTGCGGTCGGCGCAGGCAGAACACCCGGACCGGTTCGTCCTGCTGGATCTGAGCCGGGATCAGGAACTCGCTGTCATACCGGATCCGGTGTGGGCGACTGTCGCGACGTGTGAAGAACCGCAACTGGCCGTCCGTGACGGTGGACTGCTCGTACCGCGGCTGGCCGGCGCGGCGACGGACGAGAGCCTGACGCCTCCCGCCGGGGTGGCGGCATGGCGCCTGGAGAGCACCGAGGCGCAAACCCTCGAAGGCCTGTCGCCGGTGGCCTGTCCGCAGGTCATGGACCCGCTGCGGCCGGGCGAGGTCCGGGTGGCGGTGCGCGCGGCGGGGTTGAACTTCCGTGACGTGGTCGTCGGCCTGGGCATGGTCGCCGCGCGGCAACCGCTCGGCGGCGAGGGCGCCGGGGTCGTGACGGCGGTCGGCGACGGCGTGCCCGACCTGAGACCCGGCGATCGGGTGATGGGCGTCCTGCCGGGCGCGTTCGGCCCGGTGGCGGTGACCGACCACCGGCTGCTGGCGAGGATTCCGGAAGGCTGGTCGTTCGAGCAGGCCGCTTCGGTGCCGGTGGCGTTCCTGACCGCCTACTACGCGCTCGCGGACCTGGCCGCGTTGCAGCCGGGCGAGACGGTGGTGGTGCACGCGGCCGCCGGCGGGGTCGGTATGGCCGCGGTGCAGTTGGCCCGGCACTGGGGCGCACGGGTCCTGGCCACCGCGAGCCCCGGCAAGTGGCCCGTGCTGACCGCCGCCGGACTGGATCCGGCCGACATCGCCTCCAGCCGCGACCTCGGCTTCGAGCAGCGATTCACCGCGTCCACCGCAGGCCGCGGCGTCGACGTGGTGCTCAACTGCCTGACTCGCGAGTTCGTGGACGCCTCGCTGCGGCTGACCCGCCCCACGGGACGCTTCATCGAGCTGGGCAAGACGGACATCCGCGACCCCGGACAACTCGGCAGCGTCTACCCCGGCGTCGGCTACCGGGCATTCGACCTGAGCGAGGCCGGACCCGATCGCCTCGGGCAGATGCTCGGCGACGTCATGGAGCTGTTCGGGAAGGGTGTCCTGCAACCCCTGCCGACTACGAGCTGGGACATGCGCCGCGCGGTATCGGCGTTCAGATACATGAGCCAGGCCAGGCATGTCGGCAAGATCGTGCTGACGTTGCCGCCGCCGCTCGATCCCGACGGCACCGCGCTGATCACCGGGGGCACCGGCGTGCTCGGCGCCCTGGTCGCCCGCCGTCTCGTGACCGAGCACGGGATCAGGCGGCTGGTGCTGCTCAGTCGGCGCGGCGACCAGGCTCCCGGCGCGGCCGAACTGCGCGCGAGGCTGCTTGAGCTGGGCGCCGATGTTCACATCGCCACCTGCGACGCGGCGGACCGGGAGGCGCTGGCCCGGGTGCTGGCCGCGATCCCGGCCGATCACCCGCTGACCGCCGTGGTGCACGCCGCGGGCATGATCGACGACGCCACGCTGACCTCGCTCACCCCGCGCCACCTTGAGGCGGTGCTGCGGCCCAAGGTGGACGCCGCGCTCAACCTGCACGAACTGACTGCGGGCACGGATCTGTCGGCATTCGTGTTCTTCTCTTCAGCGGCCGGGCTCATCGGATCACCGGGGCAGGGGAACTACGCCGCCGCGAACGTGTTCCTGGACGCCCTGGCTCATCGCCGCCGCGCGCAGGGGCTGCCGGGCATCTCGGTGGCGTGGGGCATGTGGGCGCCGGCCAGTGCGATGACCGCCAACCTCAGCGTCGCCGACCGGGCACGCATCAACCGCGGCCTCGCGCCGATGTCCGCCGAACACGCGCTGGCGCTCTTCGATGCCGCGATCGCCACCGATCATCCGCTGCTGCTCGCCGCTGACGTCAATGCCAACCGGTTGCGTTCGCTGGCAGCCTCCGGCTCCGTCCCCGCACTCTGGCGCGGGCTCATCCGCACCGCCGCCCAGCCTCAGGCCCGGGCCGGGGTCGCCGACACCGGCGCCGCCCTCGTGCGGCATCTGGCCTCGCTGCCGGAGAACGAGCAGCACCAGTTCCTGCTGGGCCTCATCCAGACCCACGCCGCGATCGCCCTCGGCGGCGGCGACCCCGGGACCATCGCCGCGGACCGCCCGTTCCGCGACCTCGGATTCGACTCCCTCACCGCGGTCGACCTGCGCAACCGGCTCACCGCCGCGACCGGCCTGAAGCTTCCGGCCACCGTCGTGTTCGACTGGCCCACCCCCGTCGAGCTCGCCCGCGACCTGCACACCCGGCTGGACCCCGGTGACGCCGGGCAGGACGCGCCACCGCCGGTGTTCGATGGAATCGAGGGCCTGGAACGAGCCCTGATGGAGCTGACGCCGGACGACGAAACACGCACGAAGATCACGAAACGACTGGACGCGCTGCTCTGGAGATGGCGCGGCGCGCACGAAGCGACCGCGCAGACCGCCGCCGACGGCGACGCAGCCCTCGAAGACGCGGTACTCGGATCCGTCGAATCGGCGACGGACGACGAACTGTTCGCCCTCATCGACCGGGACTACGGAACATCGTGACAGTACCCTACGACTCCTGGAGGCGATCATGCGGCTGATGCGCCGTCACCCGGCCCGCCGCCGCACCGCCGCGCTCGCCGTTCTCAGCGCGGTGACAGTGGCCACACTTACCGGCGGCGCGCTCACCGGAACTGTATCCGCGCAGGCCGCGAGCCTGCCGATCACGTACAGCTTCACGGCGGCGTTCGTCGCGCATGCCGCCACGCCGACGCAGCCGCCACCGGGAGCCAACGACTTCAACTGCCATCCCAGTACGGCGCACCCGTACCCGGTGATCCTGGTGCACGGGACGTACCTCAACATGAGCGACACATGGCAGGCCGCCTCACCCCTCCTCACCGACCACGGCTACTGCGTCTTCTCGCTGAACTACGGCGCGCTGATCTCGCCCGCCGACGACTTCCAGGGGCTCGGCGAGATCTCGGCCTCCGCCCAGCAGCTGGCGACGTTCGTCGACCAGGTCCTCACCGCCACCGGGGCCGGCAAGGTCGACATCGTCGGGCATTCGCAGGGCGGCATGATGTCCCGTTACTACATCAACTTCCTCGGCGGCGCGCAGAAGGTCGACAAACTCGTCGGCCTCGCCCCGCCGAACTACGGCACGACCATCGACGGCCTGATCAACCTGTTGAACACACTCAACCTGCTTGTCCCGGTCAACAGCGTCGTCGGCATCGCGTGCGACGCCTGTGTGGAGCAGGAGATCGGCACGCCCTTCCTCGCCAAGCTCAACGCGACGCCAACGGTGCCCACGGTCGACTACACCGTGATCGCGGACAAGGGCGACGAGGTCACCACGCCGTACACCAACGCGTTCCTGTCGGCTGCGCCGAACGTCACCAACATCACCGTGAACGATCAGTGCGCACTGGACAACACCGAGCACTTCGAACTCCCATACGACCCGGTGGCGCTGGCGGACGTGCTCAACGCCCTCGACCCCGCACATCCCGTCAACGTGCCGTGCCTGCCGGTGCTCCCGCTCACCGGTCCGGTGGGCTTCGTCCCGCCGTTCTGAACCCGGCTCGGGGTAGGGGCGTAAACGCGCGATCGCTCTCAGCGCCGGTACAGCGGTGCCGAGAGCGATCACGTCAAGGTGTGGACTACAGGTCAGATTCCGTGGGCGTCAGGCATCAGGCGCTTACGGGATCTGCGCCCACGGCTGGGCTACCAGCCAACTTGAGTCGGTCGCCCACGTGGTGGCGTCGTCCCAGGGGTTGGTTCCGCCGTCGCTGGCGAGGTAGACGGTGTTGTCGAAGGTGCGGATGTGCTTGGTCGTGAAGTTCACCGACTGGAACGAGACGCCTGTCCCGCTGTTGCCCGTCTGCGGGCAGAACGTCGCGTCCTGGGAGAACAGCGTGCTGCCGTCGCCGGGTTGCAGGTGGAACTGGAAGTTCTGGTGCCTCAGGTAGCTGCCGGGCTTGTTGACCGACTCGAACGAGACGCAACTCGGGTCGGCCAGGCCGGGCGTCTCCATGAAGGTTGCGTCCAGTTTGTCGGTCTGCGCGCTGCTCGCCGTGATCGGTGCGGTGACGACGAGGTCGTCGGTGTCGTCGTGCTTGATGAAGTCCGACGTGCCGCCGGTGGCGGTCGTCTGGATCGACACCAGCGGTCCGGGATCCAGCGCGAACGTGTTCTCCCCACCCGGCGTGGGGCCGCCGACGATGAAGTCGGAGCAGTTGCTGTCGGTGTCGTCGCCCTCCGGGAAGTGGCTTGCGCTCTTGCCCGCTCCACTGCTCAGCGTCGGTGTGGCCACGACGCAGCCGCTGCCGGCGCCGCCTTGGTAGCCCTCCGCGCCCTCGTCGCCGGGCGCTCCAAAGTGATCGGCGTGGTTGCCCAGAACACGACGTTGTTCGGTCCGGCCTCACTCCTGGCGGCGTTCGAGCAGTCGGCGTCCGAGGCCGGGTTCGCGGTGGCGGTGGCGAGCGTTCGGGCCCGTCCTGATCACCCGAGACAGTGTCGCCGCGCCGCGCTAAGGCGTGTTTGGGAAGTAGGGCCGGATCAGGGCGTGGTGTCTGGCGCGTGCGATCGCAAGGCGGAGGATCGCCCCTAGGCCGGTTGTCATGGGACAGTCCGACAACGAGGCGAGCGTGCGCGCCAGACACCACGACCCCGGCCCCGCCTCTCGAACACGCCCCAGCACAGTGCCTTCAGCGAGTGCGGCGCCTCCAGCGGCGGGTCGCTCACCCGGAGGTGGTCGACTCGCGCGGCACCAGGCGGCAGGGCAACGACTCGACCCCTGTCCTGAGGTCGCCGCCGAGCGCGGCCGACAGCCGCTGCGCGGCGACCCGGCCGAGGGTCTCAAGATTCATGTCGATGCTGGACAGCGGGGGAGGGGAGCTGGTTGTGAAGATCTCCCAGTTGTCGAAGCCGATGACGGCGACGTCGCCCGGCACGTCAAGTCCGGCCCCGTGCAGCGTGTCGATGACACCGCGCGCGATCTGGTCGGAGCCCGCGAAGACGGCGTCGACACCCCGCGTCTGGGACAGCAGCATCCTGGTGGCGCTGCGCCCCCACGCCTCGGACCAGGAGCCGAAGTACACTCGGCCGCCGGCCAGTTCGAGGCCCTGCTCGGCCAACTCGGCGAGCGCGCCTTTGGCACGGTCCTGAGCCGCGCCGTAGCTGGGGTCGCCGGTGATGTGGGCCATCGAGCGGCGTCCTACGTCGATCAGGTGACGCACCGCCATCCGCCCGCCCGAAACGTTGTCGCTGACCAGTGACAGGTCGTCAGGATCCTCCGACGGCGCGTACGCGTAGACGACCGGCACGGGCAGGTCGCGGCCCACCGACGGGCGCGGGTCCGGGCGGGCGCCCACCACGATCAGGCCGTCGACCCGGCGGGAAAGCAGGGTTTCCAGATGCCGGGCCTCGCGGATCGCGTCGCCGCGCGCGTCGCACAGCAGCACGCTCGTGCGGCCGACGCCGAACGCGTCCTCCGCGCCCATGAGGATCGGGATCGACAGCCGGCCCTCAAGGTCCGAGGTGAGCAGCCCGACGATGCCGGTGCGCACGGCGCGCAGCCCCTGCGCGAGCGCGTTCGGAGAGTACGAAAGGCGCGCGGCGGCCTCCAGCACGGTGGTTCGTGTCGTGGCCGAGACATGCGTGCGGCCGTTCAACGCCTTGGATGCGGTCGCGATGGACACCCCGGCCAGTCGAGCGACGTCCTCCAGCGTGGCAGCGCGGCTGTTCGAGCGCTGGGCAGCTCGCCTCGCCACTGCCCCTCCCGTCTTCGTCCCGGTGGTGTTGTGAAAACGATACCTCTTCAAAGCCTTGACCAGCAGCATGCCCGGGATTACTTTGAGGAAAACCTTTTCGGAATTCGCCGATCCATCAGGTCGATGGCTCAGGACACCTAAAAGACCATGTCATGTCGTACGACGTGGTCGAATATCGCGAAGAATCCCACGTGTCAAGCAGGCCGAACGAAAGCCAAACCGAAAACACTTAGCCCCGCGAGGCCGCGGGCGCGAGATCAAGGAGTGCTGCCCATGATCAGCATTCGATCGGAAGGATCGGAAGGATCGGAGGGCCGGCGCCGCCGCCGCTCGGTCGTCGCCGTGGTCGCGGTCGCCGCGATGAGCCTGGCGGCGTGCAGCAGCGGCGGCGGGAAGGGTGAATCGGTCACCCAGGGCGGAATCAACGGCACCGACGACGGCACGTCGCTGACGCTGTGGACGCGCGCGCCGCTGGAGTTGCAGGCCAACCTGCTCGTCAAGGCGTACAACGCGTCGCACAAGAATCAGGTCAAGCTGACGATCGTGCCGAACGACGACTACGTCACCAAGGTCGGCGCGGCGGCGGGCGGCGGCGGGCTGCCCGACCTGTTCGCCTCGGACATCGTCTACGCGCCCAACTGGGTCAAGGCGGGGTTGTGGCAGGACCTCACCAGCCAGATCGGCAAGCTGCCTTTCGCCGGCGCGATCAACAAGGGCCACCTGGCGGCCGGCACGTATCAGGGCAAGGAGTACGTGCTGCCGTTCGTGCTGGACCTGTCCGTGATGATGTGGAACAAGACGCTGTACAAGGAGGCCGGCCTCGACCCGGACAAGGGCCCGACCACCCTCGCGGACTTCGTCACGCAGGCCAAGGCCATCGCGGCGCTGAAGAAGCCGGGCGTCTACGGCACGTACTTCGGCGGCAACTGCGGCGGCTGCGGGGTCTTCACCTGGTTCCCGATGATCTGGGCGTCCGGCAACGACGTCCTGAGCCCGGACGGCACCCAGTCGCTGCTCGACAGCGACACCGCGAAGCAGGTGTACGCGGCCTGGAAGGACCTGTGGAACTCGGGCGCCGTCGATCCCGCCAGCAAGGACGAGACCGGCGCGACCTGGGTCGGCCCCTTTCAGCAGAACAAGATCGGCATCATGCCGTACCCCGCCTCCCTGCTGCCCACGGTCGGCAAGACCGTCGACGCGGGCGTGGCCCCGATCCCGGGCCCGGACGGCGGCGAGTCGACCTTCGTCGGCGGCGACGGCATCGGCGTGTCGAAGGACTCCAGGCACGAGGCCGAGGCGTGGAACTTCCTGGCCTGGCTGATGTCCGACGACGCACAGGTCAACGTCCTGGCCGCGAACGACAGCATCGTCTCGCGCAGCGACCTGGCGAACAACAAGTACGCCGTCAAGGACCCGCGCGTCGTGGCCATCAACCAGGTCGCCGGATCGCCGAACAGCAAGACCCCGATCGCGATCGACTTCCAGCAGGCCTTCAACGCCGCGGGCAGCCCCTGGGTCACGCTGTTTCGCGACCAGGTGTTCAACGGCAAGGACAACCTGTCGCAGGACAACAGCGCCATCAACGGCGTCCTCGGCCAGTGAACTCCGGCTCTTCGAACTCGGCCGGGGCCCGCAGCGCAGGGTTGGCCGACGCGCGGCGGCGGACGAGCCTACAGCCGCACACAAAGCCCCGGCCGAGTTCGAAGAGCCCATTGTGCGCAGCTCTCGCCGTCAACGACCAGGAAAGCCATGAGCGTTCAGTCGCCGACCACACACTCTGCATCCCCCAGTCCGCCAGGCACCGTGTCGGTGCTCAAGCCTCGCCGGCACGGCCTCAGTCGCCGGCGCCGCGCGGCCGGCTGGGCGTACGCCGCCCCGACCGCGGCGTTCGTCGTCGTGTTCTTCGTCCTTCCCCTGCTGCTGGTCACGCAGATGTCCGTGTCCGACTGGGGACTGTTCAACGGTGATCAGGGCCTCAACGCCCCGCACAACTTCACCGCCGCCGTCGACCAGCGGCTGTTCTGGCCGGCGGTCCGCTTCACCATCGAGTACACGGTGGTCACCACGGTGATCCTGATCGGCTGCGCGCTCGGGCTCGCGCTGGTGGTCCAGGAGTCGACCCGGTGGACCGGCCTGCTGCGCACGGCCATCCTGGTGCCCAGCGCCCTGGGCCTGGCCTCGGCGTCGCTGTTGTTCTACGCGCTCTACTCGCCGGACAGCGGCCCGTTCGGGCAGGTGATGCAGGACCTCGGAATCAGCAACGGGCCGGTCTCGTTCCTCGGCACCCCCGGCCACGCGCTGTGGTCCACGGTGGCGCTGATCGTGTGGCGCTACGCCGGGTTCTACATGCTGCTGCTCCTGGTCGCGTTGCAGGGGATCTCGGCCGACGTCTACGAGGCCGCCGAGATCGACGGCGCCGGGCGCTGGAAGCGGTTCCGGCACATCACGCTGCCGCTGATCCGCCCCTCTCTCGCGCTGTGCACGATCCTGTGCGTCACCGGCTCGCTGCTCGCGTTCGACCAGTTCTACATCCTCACCAAGGGCGGCCCGGACAACAGCACCCTGACGATCGTGCAACTCGTCTACAACGCCGCCTTCCAGGGCCGCAACGACCTCGGTCTCGCCGCGGCGCTGTCGATCACCGTCCTCGCCGCCCTGCTCGTGCTGAACATCGGGCAGTTCCGCTGGCTGCGTGGCAAGGAGAATTGACATGGCATCGACCCACAGCGTCCGGGCGGCGCGCCCGCGCTCCACGGGCGTGGCGAACCTGGCGGTGCGCACCCCGTACTACGTCCTGACCGGCGCTCTGGCGATCATCTTCCTGTTCCCGCTGTTCTGGGCGGCGATCCGGTCCGTCTCGCCGCAGGCCGGCACGGCCCAGGTGCACGGCTGGGGCCTGGGGAACTACGACACCCTCACCCACTACCAGGCCGGCATCTGGCAGTACGTCCTGAACAGCTTCATCGTCTCGGGGCTCACCGTGGTCTTCACGCTCGCCGTCTCGCTGCTGGGCGGCTACGCCTTCGCCCGGTTCGCGTTCCCGGGCAAGAACGTGCTGTTCATGCTCACGCTGGCGATCCTGATGGTCCCCTACGCCACGCTGCTGATCCCGCTCTACGTGCTGCTCGACCGGATCGGCCTTCAGAACTCGCTGCTCGGCCTGTCCCTGGTGCTGACGCTGTTCCAGCTGCCGTTCGCGACGTTCATGATGCGCATCTCGTTCGAGTCGGTGCCCAAAGAACTCGAAGAGGCCGCGCTGGTCGACGGGTGCGGCACTCTCAAAGCCCTGGTCCGGGTGCTCGTGCACGCGGTGCGCCCGGGGCTGGTGACGGTGGGCCTGTTCGCGTTCCTCGCGGCGTGGAACGACTTCATCACCCCGCTGGTGCTGATCAGCGACTCCACCAAGCTGCCCCTGCCGGTGGCCGTCGCGAACCTGCGCGCGCAGGTGATGGGAGTCATCGACTACGGCGCCACCGAAGCCGGAGTGGTGGTGCTCGCGCTGCCCTGCATCGTCCTGTTCATCCTGCTCCAGCGGCAGTACGTCCGCGGGTTCATGTCCGGCGCACTCAAGGGCTGATCGATGACGACCGACACCGCACGCCTGCAAGCACCCCACGCCGACCGCGCGCCGGACTCCGGCCGCCCGGTCATGCCGCGCGGGGCGAGGCTGCGTCCCCTGTCCCTCACCGACGTCCGGATCACCGCCGGGTACTGGGCCGAACTTCAGCACCGCAATCAGAGCGCGATACTGCCGCACATCGACCACTGGCTCGAACGCACCGGTTGGCTCGGCAACTTCGACGCCGCCCGCGAGCACCGGCTCCCGGCCGGCCGGGCGGGCCGCGAGTTCTCCGACAGCGAGATTTACAAGTTCCTTGAGGCGATGGCCTGGGAACTGGGCCGGCGGCCCGATCCGGCCCTTCAGCGGCGCTTCGACGCGATCGTCGCGCGGATCGCGGCGGCTCAGGAGCCTGACGGCTACGTCAACACCAGGTTCGGCCGGCCCGGCCAGGAGCCGCGCTGGTCCGACCTTGAGATGGGGCACGAGCTCTACTGCGTCGGATTCCTGCTCCAAGCGGCCGTCGCGCGTATTCGCACCGGGCACCCGGAAGACCTGCTGGTCGAAGTCGCCCGCCGCGCCGCCGATCTGGTCTGCGACGTGTTCGGCGAGGACGGGATCGAATCCGTTGACGGCCACCCGCAGATCGAGTCCGCGCTCGTCGAGCTGTACCGGGCGACCGGCGACCGGCGGTATCTCGAACAGGCCCGGCTGTTCGTCGACCGCCGCGGCCACCACGTGCTCAAGGAGATCGAGTTCGGCCGCGAGTACTTCCAGGACGACATACCCGTGCGCGAGGCAGAGGTCTTCCGCGGCCACGCGGTGCGGGCGCTCTACCTCGCCGCCGGCGCGGTGGACCTCGCGGACGAGACGGATGACGGCGCCTTGCGCGAAGCCGTCGCCCGGCAGTGGCGGCGCACCGTCGCCCGGCGCACGTACATCACCGGCGGGATGGGCTCGCGCCACCAGGACGAGGCGTTCGCGGAGGACTTCGTTCTGCCCCCGGACCGCGCGTACTCGGAAACCTGCGCCGGCGTCGCCTCGGTGATGCTCGCATGGCGGCTGCTGCTGGCCGAAGGCGATCCGGCGTACGCCGACCTGATCGAGCGAACCCTGTTCAACGTGGTCTCCACCTCGCCCTCCGCGGACGGACGAGCGTTCTTCTACGCCAACACACTGCACCGCCGGGAACTCGGCGGCCCCGCGGACCCGGACCGACCCAGCGTGCGCGCGGCGGCGTCCCTGCGTGCGCCGTGGTTCGAGGTCTCGTGCTGCCCGACGAACGTCGCGCGGACCCTGGCCAGCTTGGCCGCCTACGTGGCCACCGCCGACGAGGATGGCCTACAGCTACACCAGTACATGTCCGGCACCGTCAGCCACAGCCGTGCCGACGGCCAGGAACTGCGGGTCACCGTCACCACCGAATACCCCTACGACGGAGAGATCCGGGTCCGCATCGACAGCCGCGCCGACCGGGCCTGGTCGCTGTCCCTGCGCGTGCCCGGCTGGGCGACGCGGGGGGCGTCCGTCACCGTGGGCGCAGACACGCGGCCGGTCGGTCCAGGCACGCTCACCGAGCGCAGAGTCTGGCGGCCCGGCGACGAGGTCGTCCTGCGCCTGCCGATGACTCCGCGGTTCACCTATCCCGACCCTCGGATCGACGCCGTCCGCGGCTGCGTCGCGGTCGAGCGCGGCCCGCTCGTCATGGCGCTGGAGTCCGTGGACGTCCCGCGGACGGCGTCCGTCGACGCACTGCGAGTGGACGTCAGTGCGCCGCCGCGCGTGGTGGACGGCCAAGTCGTCGTACGTTTCCACGGCCTCGCCTCGCGCGACCACAACTGGCCCTATTCGGCCCGCGGGGATGAGCACAAGCCCGAACAACCGATCAAGACAGCCGACATACCGCTGGTGCCGTACCACGCGTGGGCGAACCGCGGCCCCTCCACGATGCGGGTCTGGTTGCCCGTTGACGCGACTCGCGCGTAGGAAATCAGTTTCCTTTCGGATTTCGGCCCGGCGCAGGTGCCACAGCCGGACGGTTGGCCCCGTGAGCGCATTCAACGGTACCGAGGTCTACTGGGCCGACGACGGCGGCGGCCTGCGGGCGCCGTCCTCGTGGGCGGTGCAGTTCTGGGATGGCGGCAACTGGGTGAACGTCGGCAACCAGAGCGGCCAGCCGACGGCGCTCAACACCTTCAACGACATCACCTTCGGCCCGGTGACGACCTCCAAGCTGCGCATCAACATGCAGGGCAACGGCACGGCGTCGGTCGGCATGATCCAGTGGGTGGTGCCCAGCATCCCGTGATCATCCAATAATCAGTCAGCTCAACGCAGCCTCCTGTGACCCTCGCGCCCGCGGGTGCGAGGGTCACGTGTCGTATCAAAGCAATCAAGACAACCATCGCCTATACGGCGTAGTACGCGCTTCGACTTCTCGATCAAGGGGGTAGCTTGATCGTCGGGGGCCCGACGACTACTTCAATCGATTGGAGAAGTTATATGGACCAGCGTGAGGATTTGCAGACGCGTGTCGTCGCCCGGGCGGCGCGGGACTCCGAATTCAAGGCGTTGCTGCTGAGCGACCCGCACAAGGCGATCGGGCAGGAACTGGGGATCGCCGTCCCGTCGAGCGTCCACATCAAGGTCGTGGAGGACACGCAGGAGACCGCTCACCTGGTTCTGCCCTCCAACGGACACGCTCCCAGCAAGAAGGACACCCACACGATGGGCGTCACCTGGTCGGCCCAGTCCAACGGTTGTCAGTGCTGAGAGAAAGAGCACGGCACGTTCGGCCGTAACCGTTCATGCGGCAACTCCACTCTCATCACTCGCTGAGTGCTGACGGCCTCTCCGACCAGCTCGACCGGTCGGAGAGGCCCGGCATCGGCGGCCTCAACCCCGGCTTGGAGCAACCTGCACGGGGTTCCGCGCAGCTGCTCCTGAGCCGCATGCAACGCGTGCTGCCACCCGAACTGGTCCCGCCCGCCTCGCTCACCGCCGCGCGGGAAGTCACCCGGCTGCTGCCGGGATCGATGACGGCGCGGCTTGGCTTCGAGGCGCGGCTGCGGGAGTCGGCCGACCAGGCCGACCTGCTGTGCTGCGTCACTCCATGGCCGGGCGAGCGCGAAGCGCTGCTGAGCTGCGCCTCGGGATATGACGGTTCGACACCTGCGGCGGCCCGCGCCTGGCATCAGGTGGGCTCCCTCGCGCGCGAGTGGGCGCGGCCTGCGTCCCGTCTGCACCGGGGCGTCTCAAACCTCTGGCTCGAATTCGACCTGGACCGGCCGCATATCGGTGCTCCGGTTCCCAGCGTGTTCTTCGGCCTCGACGACCCCGATACTCGGGCCGCGTCGTTCCCGGGCCGGCAGCGGCAGCCGACCAGGGACCACGAAGCCACGAGGGTCGGCCTCGGGGCGCTCGGCGCCGGGGCTTTTGCGCCACCGCTCACGGACCGGATCGATCGCTGTTTTCGCGCGCTGCCGGCGGACGCCAAGATCTTCCAAGTCGGCATGATGCTCGCCCGACGCACCGAAGCGGTGCGTCTGTGTGTCCGCCGCCTGCCGGCGGAGCTGTTCTGCGAATATCTGCGAGACGTCGGCTGGACCGGCGACCCGGCCCGGCTAGGGCCCTGCCTCGACGAACTCCGCACGCACGCCGCCCATCTGTGCCTGGACCTCGATGTGACGAAAGACGGGATCGCACCTCGTCTGGGCATCGAGTGCTCGGCGTCCGCCGAGCCGCAGGACGGGCCGTCCTGGGATGGCCTGCTCGGATTCGCCGGCCGACTCGGCCTGTGTTCGGCGCGGAAGGCCGAGGCGCTGCTCCGGTGGCCCGGAGTCGAGGCGGGGCAGGACGCGGCCGATGAGCTGCTGGTCCGTGCCATCGCTCACGTGAAGTTCGCGTACCAGGCGGGACGGCTGGCCGAGGCGAAGGCCTACTTCGGCGGCTGGAAACGGGTCACTGCCGCGAGTCTGCTGAGAGGGATCGTATGACTGTGTTGAGCGGTCACATGACCGTGCTGCCGCAATCCCGCACCGGTGGGACCGGCAGCCGCGTCGGCCCGGATCTGCGGGCCGCGATCCACGCAGGCCTCGGCTATGTCGCCGGCCGCCAAGAGCCGGACGGAAGCTGGCGTGACTTCGCGATCCGCGAGTCCGGAGTGAGCGACCAGTGGGTGACGGCTTATGTCGCGGCTAACCTGCGCAGGATCCGCGCGGCCGGACCCCTCGTGAAGGCCGCTCGGGGCTGGCTCCTTGAAGCCGGCTCGCCGGGAAGCGGCTGGGGCTACAACGGCAAGCAGGCTCCGGACGCCGACTCGACGGCCAATGCTCTGCTCCTGCTCGCCGACACGCGCGGGGCCGCCGACGATCCGGGCGACGTGACCGCGGCCGCCGAAGTCCTGGCCGGATTCCGCTGCGAGGAAGACGGCGGCTTTCGAACCTACGCGCCGCTTCACGCAGAAGGCGGCTGGCTGTACACCGGGAGCGCTTGGTGCCGGTCACAGCCGTGCGTCACGGCTCTGGCCGGAGAGGCACTGCACGCCTCGGGCCTGAAGCGATACCGGAAGCAGGCGGCAGACGCAGCCGACTACCTGCGAGCACGACAGGATCCTGCGGGATTCTGGGAGGCCTACTGGTGGCACGGCCGGCTCTACGCGACTTATCGGGCATGCCGGCTCCTCGTGCGCGTGGGAGACCGGGAGCAGGCGCGCCGGGCCGCTGAGTGGGTCGCCGGTTCCATCCTGGACGGCGGCGCCTGGGCGGAGGGCCGGGATGCGGACCCCACCGCGTTCGCCACCGCACTGGCCGTCGCGACCCTGGTTCTCGTCGCCGGTGGAACGACGGGACCCGACCGCGCAGCGCTTCTCGGAGCGGCCGAACGGGGCGTGCGCCGACTGCTCGGCACGCAGAAAGAGGACGGCGGCTGGCCGTCGGCGCCGATCCTGCGCGTGCCGCCGCCGAGCGAGTACGAGCCCTGGCGCAGCCCTTCAGCCGGACCGCTGGTCGCCGATCAGAACCGCCTGTTCACTTCCGCCACGGTGCTCGCGGCCCTCATCGCCTGGTACGCGGGCGATCAGGGAGTGCCCAGTCCCGCCGCCGTATTCGAATCCGCGCCGCCACCAGGTTCGGCCGCCTTGGAATCCGCGCCGCCTTCGGGTTCGTCTGCGTTGCCGGATGTACTCGCGCGGTCGTTCGACCGGTCCCCTGCCGCACCACTGGAATACCTGGAACACGGTGACACCGAGCGGCTCGCGTATCTCGACGCGTCCCGGCCGGTTGCATTCCAGGAACTGGTGGTCCCCCTGGTCGAGGCGGCGGCGGAGAGGATCCGGGAAAGGTGCGGCCGGGAACTCGGCCGGCTCGTGTCCCCGCGGGCCCTCGCCGAACTCGATCGCAGCCTGCTGCGCTGGGCCGGCTTCACCCTGGGACCCGCCCTCGAACTCGAATTCACCCTGTTCCGCATGCGACGGCAGGGCGCGCTCGACCGCCTGCTCGGCGCCGCGGACGGGCGAGAACGGCGCACGCACTATCGGGCTTTCGCGGCCGGCCTGCTGGACGGTGCCATGGTCGGCGTCTACCGCCGGTACCCGGTACTGGCCCGGATCGTGGCGGGGCTGGTCGAGTCGCATGTCGACGCCACGTGCGAGTTCCTGGCCAGGCTACGCGACGATCGCGCGCTCCTCGGCGCCGAACTGTTCGGGAGGGAACCGGGCCGGGTCGAGGAGATCGAGGCGGACCTGTCCGACCGCCATCACGGCGGCCGCAGCGTGCTCCGCCTGGCTTTCACGTCAGGCGACCGGGTGATCTACAAGCCGCGCACGCTCGCGGTCGACGCCGTCTGGTCGAGACTGTTCGACTGGCTGGCCGAGCACGGGCTGAACCTGCGCACACCCCGGGTGCTCGACCGGCGCACTCATGGCTGGGCGGAAGCCGTCGATCCGGCCCCCTGCCCGGATGAGGCCGCCGTGCGGCGCTACTACCAGAGCGTCGGCCGACTGCTGAGCCTGCTGCACACCTTGCGGGCAACCGACTGCCATCTGGAGAACTTGGTCGCCTGCGGCGAACACCCGGTGCTCGTCGACCTGGAGACCCTCTTCCATCCGCAAGCCGCCGCGGACCTGTCGGGCATCGGGGCGGCGGGAGTGGCGCAGCGCACTCTCGGCGAGTCAGTGCTGCGTGTCGGCCTGCTGCCCGACTGGCGGTCCGGTCCGTCCGGCGGCGCCTTCGACATCAGCGGGCTGTGCGGTGCCGGAGACGAGGACACGCCGGTGCTCGTCCCGCAATGGGAGCACGTCAACACCGACGCGATGAAGCTGCGCTACCGCTCCGGCAGGACTCGCGCGTCGCAGAACCTGCCCAGCCTCGAAGGCCGGCGGCTCTGCGCTCGGTCACATGCCGACCAGATCGTGGACGGCTACCGCGAGATGACCGCGCTGCTCGCCGAGCACGCCGACGAGCTCATCGCCCCCGGCGGGCCGATCGCCGCCTTCCGCGGCCTGAAGACGCGGTTCATCCTGCGCCCGACCGCTCAGTACTACGGTCTGCTTCATCGCGCGCTCCAGCCCAGCGGCTTGGGAGACGCGGCCGATTTCGACGCGGCCCTCGACGAGGCCTCCCACGACCTGCCGAGCGGGCCCGCCGCCGTCGGCGCGCGGCCCTTGCTCATCGCGGAGAAGGAGGCCCTCGCCCGGCTGGACATCCCGCGCTTCGACGTCCCCGTCGACGGCGCGGACGAGGTCTTCGGGCTCTTCGAACGTGACCGTGGCCTTGTGTGCGGCTGTAGGGCCGCCCACCGCTGCGCGTCGGCCGCCCCCGCGCCGCCGGCCACGGTCGCGTTCGAAGAGGGGGTCTTCGGCAGCGACATCCCAGTGCTCTTCGACGGTTCGGGCTTCGGCGCCGCGGCTTCGCGGCTGGACCGGACGAGACGTCCCGAATCCGGCCGCGACCAGGTCAGGATCATTCGGGCTGCCCTCTATACGGAGCAGGCGGCGCTGGCACTGTCAGTTGTCTCCGGCGCTGACGAGCCGGAGACAGCCGATGGAGAGACAGCCGGCGGGCAGGCTGCGTGCCTACCGCGCGCGGAAGCGGAGCGGCTGGCGGCGCAGATCGGGCGGGCACTGGCGGATCAGGCCGTGCGCGACGGCGACGAAGCGACCTGGCTCGGCCTGTTCCGTTCGGGTGAAACCGGCCGGCACCGCATCGAGCCGGTCGGATTCGACCTCTACCAGGGGGCCGCCGGGATCGCGCTGTTCCTCGCCGCGCTCGACGAGCCGTGCGACGGCGGTTTCCGTTCGCTCGCGCTGGCCGCACTCAATCCACTCAGACGGATCCTGGAGCTGCCGTCCGCGCGGCACGACCTGGCCGCCGAACTGGGCATCGGGGGCGCGCAAGGCATGGGCTCGATCGTCTACGGCCTGGGTTCAGCCGCTCGACTGCTCGCCGAACCCGCGCTCGTCGCACTGGCCGAGCACGCCGCCCGGTCGATCGGCCCCGAGTCGATCGAAGCGGACGAAGACCTCGACGTGATCTCCGGCTGCGCCGGGGCGATCCTCGCCTTGCTCGCCTTGTCCTCCTGGACGGACGACGCCGAATGGCTGGAACGGGCAGTCGGCTGTGGCCGACGCCTCCTGGCACAGCGTGTCATGACGCCGTTTGGCCTAAGCGCATGGTCTGTCCGGGGGAGAGAGCCGCTGACCGGGTTCGCGCACGGCGCCGCCGGTATCGCTTACGCCCTCATGCGTCTGTACGACGCGACCGGGGAGGCCGCATTCCTGACGGCAGCTCTGGAAGGCATCGCCTACGAGAACGCCCGCTTCGATCCGAAGCGGGGCAACTGGCCTGATCTGCGGGACCGCCCTGAGGGCTCCGACTCCGCCGCTCGATACGCCGACGGCTGGTGCCACGGAGCCCCGGGAATCGGCCTGAGCAGGCTGGCCCGCGCCGACGACCGCGAGGCACGCGCCGACGTCGAGATCGCGGTGCGATCGGCCATGGCCGCGGGCGGCGGCGGCCTGGACAGCCTGTGCTGCGGCGCCTTCGGCCGCACCGAACTGCTTCTGGCCGCCGGCCTGCGACTCGGCCGCCCGGAACTGGTGGAGCACGCGAAGGCCCGGGCTGCCTCGGTCCTCGGGCGGCGGTCGCGGGCGGGTGCCTTCCGCCTCCTGCCCGGACATCCCGTGGAGGCCGACAGCCCCGGGCTCTTCAACGGTGTCTCCGGCATCGGCTACCAACTCCTGCGTCTGTGCGATCCGCAGCGGGTGCCCTCTGTGCTGCTCTGGCGCCCGAACGCCGGGGACGACTCCCACCTGCAAGGAGCATGACCGTGCGTGAGGAACAGCTATTCGAGTTCGATACCCGCGGCGTGGTCGTCATCCGCGGGGCGCTCTCGCCCGGCGAGGTGGATGAGCTCAACCGCGCGCTCGACCTCGTGCAGCCGGCGCCGCCTCCGGTGGCCTTCCCGCTGCTCGATCTGGGCCCGCTGTGCGTGGAGCTCATGGCGCGCGCCGCGACCCTGGAACTCCTGCGCTCACTGATCGGCGACTACCTGCGCTTCGACCACGGGCTGGGGATCCAGATGACCGCCGACACCGCGGTCGGTGAGAACCTGCACGGCGGTCCCCGGTCCCATCAGGGCTCCGAGCACTATCAATGGGTTCACGGCGGCATGTACAACGGGCTGGTCGTCGCCATGTACGTCCTGGCCGACGTGAACGATGGAGACGGCGGTTTCATCTGCGTTCCCGGCAGTCATCGGGCGAACACGCCGTACCGGCCGCCTCTCGACTCACCCCTGGTGGTCAACCCGGCCGTCCGCGCGGGCGACATGATCGTCTTCACCGAGGCCCTCATTCACGGCACTCGGCAGTGGCGAGCGGAACACCGGCGGCGAGCCCTCGTCTACAAGTACGCACCCGGATACCTGGTGGCCAATCCGTACGACAGCCTCGCTCCGTACCGGGAACTGGCCACCACACCGTTGCAGCGTGAGCTCCTCGGTCCTGCGGGCTCATCGATGCGCGCCCGGCTCAGCGTGTTCACGGACGCTCTGGGCCCCGCCGGTGATCCCGGCCTCGATCCCCGGGCGCAGCCGGCGCGGTCGAACGGGGTGTACGCGCGATGAACGTCCTTTCCGCCGCACTGCTCTCCACCGTCCCCGCCCCGCTTGCGGCATCGGACCAGGACCGTGAAACGCACGGTTCGTTCCCGGTCGCGCTCGTCTCAATGCCCTTCGTCTCGCACCTTCACCCCTCGATTCAGCTCGGCCTGCTCAAGCCGATCGCGGAAGCGCACGGATTCCCGGTCGAGACGTTTCACCTCTACCTGGATTTCGCCGCCGCCATCAAACCCTCCGTCTACGAGAACCTGTGCAACGACGGGCGTTACCCCTTGGGGGACTGGCTGTTCTCGATCGCCGCGTTCGACGACGAGGCGCCGGATCCGCGAGGAGCGTTCCTGGACTTCTGCGACGAGCAGGCGGCCGGGCTGTTGAGCTCGACCGGAAGGTCCCGGGGCGAGTTGCTCGCCATCCGGCACGAGATCGTCCCCGAGTACCTCGACAGCCTCATGCGGGTCGTCGACTGGGGACGGTTCCGGGTGGTGGGCTTCACCTCCACGTTCCAGCAGAACGTCGCCTCCCTCGCGCTCGCCCGCCGGATCAAGGAGGAGTTCCCGTCGGTGTCGGTGGTCTTCGGCGGGGCGAACTTCGAGGAGGAGATGGGAACGGAGTACGTGCGCCGCGTTCCCTGGATCGACTACGCGGTCGCCGGGGAGGCGGACGCCTCCTTCCCCCAACTGCTCGCGGCCCTGGCCCGCGGCGGCGACCCGTCGCTCGTGCCGGGGGTCGTCTGCCGCGATCGCCGCGACGTGACCCGGCGGGCCGCGGCCGCCCCCACGACCCGGCTCGACGACCTGCCGATTCCCGACTACCACGAGTTCTTCGACCGGGCCGAGCGGCTCAGCTTCCTGAACCTGCTGCCCGCGGCGCACCGGCAGTCCACGTCGATTCCGTTCGAGAGCGCCCGGGGCTGCTGGTGGGGCGAGCGCAAGCACTGCACCTTCTGCGGCCTCAACGCCAACGGGATCGCGTTCCGGGCCAAGTCGGCCGGCCGCGTCGAGCGGGAGCTCGGCGAGCTTTCGGGCCGGCACGGCGTGACCGCCTTCGTGGCCGTGGACAACATCATGGACATGTCCTATTTCAATTCCCTGCTTCCCGCGCTCGCGAGGCGGGGCGGCGAATACGACCTCTTCTACGAGCTGAAGTCGAATCTGCGCCGCGACCAGATCCGCCGGCTCGGCGACGCGGGGGTGCGCTGTGTCCAGCCGGGCATCGAATCCCTCAGCACACCGGTGCTCGCCTTGATGCGCAAGGGCGTGACCGGGCTCCAGAACGTCAACACTCTTCGCTGGTGCCGGTACTACGGCGTGGACGTCCAATGGAACGTCCTCTACGGATTCCCGGAGGAAACCCGGGAGGACCACGACGGGCAGGCCGCGCTCATGGGCGACCTGTTCCACCTACAGCCGCCGCTGGGCGTCGGCCGCATCTGGCTTGAGCGCTTCAGCCCGCTCTTCTTCGACCGCGCGCGCTTCCCGGCCCGCCATGTGCGGCCGCAGGAGGGATACCGCTTCGTCTATCCGGCCTCGATCGACCTGGACAAGGCCGCCTACTTCTTCGACTACCAGCTGGAGAACACACTCCCCGAGACGGCCTTCGGAAACCTCAAAGCCGTCGTGCACGACTGGCAGGCGAGGTGGCGCGCGCAAGCGCCCTCTCTCGTCTATCACCCCGCACCCGGCGGCGGGATCCGCGTCGAAGACCGGCGGCGCGCCGGGTCGCCAAGGACCCTCGACATCCCGGAACCGTGGGCGTCCGCGTACGCGTACCTGAGCGATCGCCCGTCCACCTTGGCGAAAGCGCTGGAGGGCCTGAACCTCACGCATCTGCATGACGAAATGGACGCGGTCGCCGCCGACTGGTGCGCCGCCGGGATCACCGCACAGGAAGGCCGCTATTACCTGAGCCTGGCGCTGCCGCCGCCAGGCGACCGTGACATTGACGACTGTGACATCCACGACTGTGACATTGACGAACCGTGACACCCACGACTGCGATATCGATGACACCGGCCTCGGCGATAGGGAACTCGCATAACGGCTGTCGGCCGCGTTCCGTCGCTGGCTCGACGCCACTATCTCGACACGGATGGACTCAGCTCTTCGATGAGCGCGTCGAGGCTGCGCTGGACGACCCGGCACGCGCCGCCGGTCGCGCCGCCGCGGCCGTCGGGGGAGTCGATGAGCATCGCCCAGTGGCGTCTGGCCCGGTGCGCGCTCGCGATGAGCTCGGCGGTCGACGCGATGGGCGGCAGACCGAGGCGCTGCCGTGGCGATGTGCCGTGCTCGCCGACGATGCGCAGTGCTTCCTGCGCGTCGGTCTCGCTGAAGGACAGTTCACCCGCGTAGTACTTGTGCACCACGTCGAGTTCGTCGAGACCGCGTTCCCGGTACGCCATCTGGATCATCTCGGCCCGGGCACGTTCGACCGCGATGCGCGTGCGCGCTCCGGCCGGGCCGCGTAGCGCGGCGACCGACTTCTCCGCTTGCGCTTCGACGTCGGCGATCACGTCCTGGAGCTTGATGAGGTCGGCACGGGCGCCGAAGTGGTCCACGAGCAGCCGGTGGAACGCGGCGAGCCCGCTGCGTTCGAACAGCTCCCCGCACAGGGTGTCCCGATCCGCCACGCCGCCGCGGATCAGGTCGCAGGACAGCGTGATCCCGAACGCGCCCAGCCGGTCGAACAGGGAGCCGCGCCGCTGCGGGGGAACCGGCAGTTCGCGGCTGTCGGCCCGGCCGAACCTGTTGCCGTACTTGACCTGCCGCACGAGGGTCGCCGGGTCCGCGCGCAGCGCCAGCGCACACAGGTCGTCGAATTCCTCGGTGGTCAGCGTCGCGGCGGCCTGTCCCACGAGCCCCGCCACCGGGCGAAGGTCGTACAGCTTGCGGTTCATGCCGCCGTCCATCAGCCGTTTGGCCAGGACCCGGCCCGCGGCCATCACATCACACTGATCCGGGCTCCATTCGTCCTCGATCTTGGTCAGCGCGCCGACGGCTTTCACGGGAGTCGTCTTGCCCGGTGCGGCGCTCAGAAAGTCGCCGAGCAGCGCGTATTCCCGGGCGCTCGACGGTTTGGGCAGCACATGCACCACGGCGTTGGCCCGCTCCGTGTGCTGCGCGTTCGTCACCCGCACGCCCTCCTCGTCCAGGCCCAGGAAGCGCAGGGCGTTCGCCGAGTCGGCGACGTACACGGATTCGAGGCCCGGCGTGTCGATCAGGTCGAACGCCTTCAGGCGCGCGTTGGGGTGTGCGAATTCCAAATAGTCGATCGTGGCGAGGAAACGCGGGTCGCCGTCCCGGCCGCGGGCGGTGCGCGCGATGAGCGCCTCGACGGTGGGCTGCGCGACGCGCTCCGCGCCGCCCGCCTTGTAATGGATCGTCAGCTCCGCGGTCGCGGCGTTGCGGAACCAGTTGACGTTGTAGGTCAGCTCGGTCCGCCCGGTCGCCGCGAACCGCCCGCCGAGCAGCGCGTTGGCCAGAGTCGACTTGCCCGCGCTGACCCTTCCCACCAAGGCGACGCGCATCGGGGCGGGGAAGCGCCGCCGGTGATCCTCCAGCAGGTGCCGCAGGTCGGCGACGGTCTTGTCCCGGGGGAGGTACGCGATCGCCTGCCCGAGGGCGGCGTCCACCCGGTCCCGCAGGGTACCCGGTCCGTCGGTCATGGCTTCCGCTCCTCCCGCTGTGCCGATTCGTCTTCATCGACCCGGCGGGGCGGCGCGAACTCCCCGACCGCCTGAACCAGGCCGGCGATCTGCCCGAGCGCCCGATCGATCGGGGTGCGTTCGACGACCAGTTCGGCCTGCCGGGTCCGGGCCTCGTCCGCCGTGCACCGGCCTGCCAGGTCAACCCGGCGGGCCGCGTCCTGCGCGCTGTCGAGCGCCTGGGCCAGCCGGCTGTCGACCTCGGCGGCGATGGCGGTGGCGAACTCCTGCCACGAGCTGTGGACGCAGTCCTTGATCTCGTTGCGCTGCCGCGTGTACCAGGGTTTCAGCGCCTTGCGCAGCTCGTTCTGCTTCATTTCGCGGGTGACCGTCCGGGCCGCCGCCACCAGGTCGACGGCGCTGCCGACCAGGCCGCCCAACGCGCCGCCGATGCCCATGCCGAGCCAGCTGCCCGCTCCCGGAATGGGCAGAGTGACCGTGAACACGGTGCGCCCGGCGGCCATTCCGATGCTCATGCCGATCCTGGCGCCGGTCTTCTTGCTCTTCCACACCCTGACGATCTCCGAGGGCTGATCGGCAGCGCGCGGCCTGGGCAGCGCGGGCACCTCCGGCACCGGCGGGTCGGGCAGCGCCCTGATCCCGGGCAGGTCGGAGTCCACCGCGTTGATCCGTGCGAACCTGCGCTGGAGCCCGGCGGCGCCCTCGTCGAGTTCCCGCTTGGCCTTGGCCAGCTCGCCGACCAGGTCCTCGCGCAGCAGGCCGACCAGTCGGACCGGGTCGTCGAGCAGTTCGTCGTCGTCGAGGTACTTCTCGTCCAGCCGCTTCCAGACCGCGTCGATGCCGAAAAGCGCCGTCTCCTGGACCTTGGTGGCGAGGCTGAGCACCTGGTTGTACAGGTTGTCGCGCCACCCGGGATCGCCGGTCTCCAGCTCGGACACCCGGTCGCGCCGGCCGGCGAGCGCGGACTCCAGGCCGGGGGCGTCGTCCGTCAGGCGGGCGCGCAGCGCCTCGTCCTCGGCTTCGAGCGGTTCCAGCAGCGCGCGCGCCGACAGGTCCAGATCGGTGAGCGCCGCGCTGAGCAGCACCCGGGCCTGGCGCCGGGCCAGCGTGCTCCACAGCACCCGCTCCAGTTCGGCGAAGTTGCTGTCGCGCAGGTCCTCCTCGTCGCCGCCGGCGACGTAGTCGAGCTTCGCCCTGCTGGACACCGGCACCAGCGTCACCCGGTCCTCGGGCAGGCCGGTGTCCGCGGCGAGTTTCGCGCGCGTGTTCGCGATGATCTCGGCGGTGTCGCTCAACAGGTCGATCTTCGTCAGCACGCAGATCAGCGCGTCCCCGTCCCGGCCCGCCCCGGCCGCCCGCGCCGCTTCGCGCAGGAACCGCCGCTCGCTCTCGTTCATCGGCTCCTTGTCGACGACGAAGACGATCGCGTGCGCGCCGGGCAGGATGGCGCGCGTGGCCGCGGTGTGCGCGGCGAACGTGCCGCCGAAGCCCGGGGTGTCGACGAGCATCAGGCCCGAGGCGAGCCGCGGGTTCGGCAGCTCGATCGAGACGTGCTGCACGTTCTTGGCGTTGTCCGGATTGCCGCTCTCGGTGACGTACTGCGCCAGGTCGGCGCGTTCGACGTGCCGCTCCTCCACCTCGTCGGGGGCCTCGGGATCGGCGAGCCGGACCGTGATGTCCTCCTCGGGTCCGTACATGACCGAGGTGGTGAGGCTGGTCGCGTAGTAGTTGTCCACGGGGAACAGGCCGGACTCTTCGAGCAGGGCGTTGAGGAGACTGGACTTGCCGCGCTTGAACTCCCCGCAGACCACCACCATCAGCCTGGCGTCCGCCAGCTGCCTGCGGGCGTCTTCCAGACGGCGGCGGGTCTTGGCGGCGGCGGATTGTTCGGCGGCCGCAGCCAGCTCGCCGAACAACGACAACGCCTCCTGGCGCAGCGCGTCGTAGGCGGACATCGCGTGTACCTCCGCTCGGTTGGGCCAGTTCATGCCAGGGGGTGTTCGAGCTGTGGGGCCGGATCAGGGCGCGGTGTCCGGCGTGTGCGCTCGCAAGGCGAAGCGTCGTGCTCGGACTGGGGGTCCGGCCGTGTGCGAAAGGTGCCTGGCGGCACCGGGGGCACGACAACGCGGCGAGCGTGTGTGACAGGCGCCGCGACCTCGGCCCCACAGCTCAAGCACCGCTCCCCGGGCCCGGGCCCTGCAACGTCTTGGCTTCGAGCGCGTAGAGGAAGCCGTCGACGGACACGTAGACGACGCCGCCGTCCACCACCGGATTCCCGCGGAGCTTCCCGCCTGTGCCGAACGACGCGATTGGTGACTGCTCCGTGGCGGCCATCGCGAAAACGCGGTCGGCCGATGCGGCGTAGATCACCCCGCCATGCGCCGACAGCCCGCGGATCGGAGATCTGACCACCTGTCGGCGCCACCGCTCCGCGCCGGTCCCCAAGTCGAACGCGATCACCGCGCCGTCACCTGTGCCCAGACAGACGGTCGACGCGTGGGCGGGCGAGACATCATGGGCGAGCGCGGGAGGATCAGGCCGCGGATACGGCACGTATCTCGCCGCGCGGGGCCGGTTCGCCTTCACCTCGTACGGCGCCGACCAGCGCTGCCCGCCGTCGTCGGAGCCCAGAAGACGCAGCGTGCCGTCGTCGAAGCAGGCGAGCACCGCGCCGCCGGCGACCAGCGGCGCGCCGAGCGTCTTCTCCTGAGCCTGCCAGCCCACCTGTCCGGACCAAAGGTCGACGGAGAGCAGCATGCCGTCCACGCACGCGACATACAGATTCGAGCCGAAGGCCGCGGTGGTGCTCACCCGTTGGCGCACGTGGACGAGGTGACGGCGTTCACCGGTCGCGGCGTCCAGCACGTGCACATATTCGTTGGCTGTGAAGCAGACGAGGCTTCCCGCGCAGTCCGCGGCGGTGGAGATCGCGTCGCCGGTCTGGTACGGATGCCGCCAGCGCGGCTGCCCTGTCGCCGCGTCGAAGGCGTGGAACTGGCCGTCCTTTGCGCCGATATATACGCACCCGTCGACGGCGGTCGGTGCGACGGCGATCTCCACGCCGAGCTCACGGCGCCAGCGCGGCGCTCCCGTGGGCACGGCTCGCGCGTCCAGCCGGCCGTTGCGGCAGCACGCGAACACCGTCCCGCCCAGGACCGCGGGCGGCCCGAACACGGTGTGCAGGCCGGTGCGCCAGGGCCGGAACGTGCGGTCGGCCGTCAACAGCCAGTCGCCGCTGACGAACTGCGCGCCCGGCTCGGCGTGCAACGCGCGGACCGTGCCGCTCTCGCGGCTGCGCAGGCTGAATATGGCGCCCGATTCGAGCCTCGCCTCGGCCAGCTCGGCCCCGGCCGGGTACGCCTCGCCGAGGCCGACGCGCCAGCGCAGCAGCTCCGCGGTGTCTCCGGGCACTGTCCAGCGCAGGGCCTGTTCGGCGGGTTCGTCCGGGATCTGCACGGTGAAACGCTGCCCGGCGAGCCGGGCGAACTGCGCGGCCCCGAGCAGCACCGCGTTCTCGGGGTCGCTGGCGCGGCGTACCGGGCAGCGGAACGCCTCTTCGAGGGCGGTCGCGACCATCGGCATCCGGCTGCTGCCTCCGACCAGCAGAATGCCGGCGAGCCGCCCGGCCGGCACGTCCGCGGCGTCGAGCAGTTCGGTGCAGCACCGCACGGTGCGGTCCACCGTGGGCTCCGCGAGCTTGGTGAAGGTGCCCAGGTCGAGCGAGAGCTCCAGCATCTGGTCGAACAGCTCCACCGCCCTCGGCCGGTCGCTGAGCTGGTGTTTCAGGGCGGTGGCTACCGTGTCGAGCTGGACGTTCGCGCGGTGGGCCGCCAGCGGGTCGCTGCTGCCGTCGGGCTGCCGGCCGTCGAGCTTCGCGGCCAGTTCGGCGCCGGCGTTCTCGCGCAGCCACCGCACGACGCTCGCGTCGATGTCGGCGCCGCCGCACTCGTCCAGGGTCCGGCGCCCGAGCACGTCGTGGATCTGTCCGGGCCCCGTGCCGCGCACGAGTGCCGCGTCGAACGTGCCGCCGCCGAAGTCGTAGACCAGGAACAGGCTGCCCGGGGCGAACGGCTCGCCCGCCGGGCGGTGCATGGCGGCGGCCACCGGCTCGTAGATCAGCTCCACCGCCTCGAACCCGGCCGCGACGCCCGCCTCGATCATGAGCCGGCGGCGCGCGGACTGTGGGCCGTAGCTGGTGGGCACGGTCAGCACCGCGCGGGTGATCCGGCCCCGGCCGTGCCGCTGTTCGGCCTCGGCGCGCAGTGCCCGCAGCATCTCGGCGACCAGTTCCTGCGGGGTGAAGCTGCGGGCTGACTCCGGGTCGCCGAGCACGATGCCGGGCTGCCGGTCGAGATCCCGTTTGAACTGCGCCCGGTAGTTGAGCGGCGAGACGCGCTTGTGCCGCTCCGCCGGGGTGCCGACCAGCAGCGTGTCGCCGTCGAGATAGACGGCGGACGGCCAGGACGGGGAACCGCTCCAGGGTTCCCTGATCTGCTGGACCTCGTCGTCCGCCACGACGGCGGCCGACGAGGTCGAGGTGCCGAAGTCGATTGCCAGGATCGCGTCGTTCATCGCCACGCTCCGGTCGGTGCTCGCCAGGGGTCAGGCCTGAGTGTGCGGCCGTCGCAGACGACGAACCTCATCAAACGACGGGATCGGGTGGATTACTCGAAGAAGAAGACTTCGACCTCTGCCTTGTTGTCGTCCCCGCCGCCCCAGTAGGGCTGGGTCAGCGCGCCGGCGAGGGACGGGATGCCGCCGGTGATGATCTTGTTGATGCTGGCGGCCTCCGCCTGGCCTCTGCTCGCGGAGCCCTGGCTGGGGGTGTAGCCGAAGGTTTCGATCAGACCGGCCTTCGCGTTCCGAAAGCCGCGTGCGTCGAGCTGGCTGTTCATCTGGTCGATGATGTTCTGTGCCACCTGCCCCGTCACCACGTTCGCCGCCAGGGCCGCCGCGTCCACGTTGATGTAGAACGGCTGCGGATTCAGCACGAGCACCGGCTTTTGCGGCATCAGCGATTTGGAGGGCGAGGGCGACGGCGTCGCGGACCGTGTCGGGGGGACCGGATGTGCCGGGGCGGCCAGCACGATCGAGGAGAAGGAGGTCACGAACAGGACAAGCATCAGGTCGGCGAAGAGCCAGCCGGCCAGGTGCACCACGCCCCTGCGGCGCGGCCTGGTCGAAACGTCGTCACTCATCGTGCCGTCGTTCACCGCACGATTATTTGGCGCGCGGTCATTCATCGCGCGGCGCCGCTTCCCACAGGCACACCACGGCCCGGTCGTCGCGTGACACGTCGTCAGGCAGGCCGACCTGGTGAAGGAACCCGGCGAAGCTCGGCGCCTGCGCCCAATCGCGGCTCAGCCGGTCCGACCGGCGGCGGATCGGTCCGTCGCTCGTCGCGCTGCACACGACGAGCAGATCGCCGGGATCGGTGGCGAAATGCCGCAACCAGGTGTCCGCGTGATCGAACGGGAGGTAGCGGTGCCCGGCGGGTTGCCCCGTGCCGCCGCGCTCGATCGCGCTCCAGCCGGAGCCCGACCGTATCGACAGCACCGGGCCGCCGCCGACCCCGAACGCCAGATGGGCGCGTCGCCGGGTGTCTCCGACGGTGTCTCCGATCCGGCTGAGCAGGCAGGTGAGCTGGGTGGCCACCGCCTCGGGCGGCTGGTCGCGGCGGCGGGCGGCCTCGGCCAGCGGTTCGGTGAGCGCCGCGGTGACCGCGCGCAGCTGTCCCGCCAGGAAGGCGGCCGACTCGCCGTCCTCGTCGCCGTCGACGGTCTCGCGCCACGCCTGGTCGATGAGCGCACTGCGATCGGTCAGCCGGTTGTAGACGGCGCGGATCGCGTGAACCGCGCCGAGTTGCGAGTATCGGGCGGTGGGACGGCCCGCCGCTACCGCGGACAGCAGCACCGGCGGGTTGAACGTGTCCAGGATCGCGATCTCGGCGACCTGCCTGCGCAGGCGTCCGTCGCGGCGGCCGACCTCGCCGCGCACCGCGGCGGCCCGGACGCTCAGCGTGCCGAGCCGGACGCCGTCCACGGTGCTGTCGGGCAGCCCGAGCGGCGGGTCCGGCAGGGCCTGCGGCTCGGTCAGGTGCTCGCTGCCGTGCGCGGGAATCTCCGGTTCCGGCTCGCGCAGGTACTTGGTGACCACGCGGACGCTCGGCTGCGGCTGCGTCGGCGCGCTCGGTCCGGGTAACGGCGCCGCGGGCTGCTTAGGGGCGGCGACAGGCACAGAGATGGGCACGGAGACGGGCACTTCGACGACCCGCGGGTGCTTCACAAACCACGCCACCTGTGCCGCCAGAACCACCACCACGGCCGCGAGAATGATGACGAACGCTGCCATTAGCCGGCCTCCTCGACGAACAAGTCAGGCTCCTGCTCCGCCGCGGAGTTGCGCCCGTCGTCCGACGGCTCGTCCGCTGGCAGCCCTAGGTCTGGGTGCTCTGTGTCTATCGGCTCTGTGTCTATCGGCACCGTGTCTATAGGCCCAGAGTCTGTGAGCACTGTGTCTACGGGCACTGTGTCTACTGGTCCCGGGTCTACGTGCCATGCATCCGCTTGTACAGCGTCGTCCTGCCGAGTCTTGCCCTGTCCGGCGTCACCTTGCTCAGCGTCATCGCGCCCAGTGCCATCGCGCCCAGTGTCGTGCTTGGCGCCGGCTCGCGGGCTTTCGATCACGACCGGCCGCAGGTCCGCCGTGGCCGCCGCCATCCGGTCGCCCAGCGCCTGGAGTTGCCGCGCGTGTTCCCTCAGGGTGCTGCGAAGCTCTTCGAGAGTCTCGGCCATGGCGAGCCCGGCGGCCTCGACGACCCGCGTGTGGGACGAGGCCGAGCGCTCGGTCCGCTCCGCCGCCGCGGTGTGTTCCCGCGCCGCCTCCCCGACCTCGTCGAGCAGCGCGCGCAGCTCGCTCCCGGCCTGCACCATCTGACTGGCCAGGGAGACCGCCGCGGCCTCCACCGCCGCCTCGTAGGTCCCGCCGATCCGAGTCGCCGCACGCCCGGACGCCTCGTCGACCGCGTCCGCATGCCGCTGCGCGGTGTCGCGCAGCGCCGTGGTCGCCCTGTCGACCTGTGCGCTGACGGTGGTCAACGAGGACTCGAAGCGCTCGGTGACGCCGTCGAGCGTGGCCTCGCCCGTCTCCTGGAGCGAGCGCACCCGGGCCGCGGCCGCGGCGGAGGCGTTGTCCAGCCGTTCGGCGGCTTCTGTGGACGCGGTGTCCAGCCGCTGCGCGGCGTTGCTGACGCCGTCGGCGATCTGACGTCGCAGCAGTTCGCTCGCGTCCGCGATGACCGTGGTGGCCCGCCCGACGTCGCGCGCGGACGCGTCGAGGGTGCCGACCGCCGCACCCAGCTGCTGAGCCGCGGTGGCGATCTGGCCCGAGGTCCGGATGTTGAGCTCGCTGAGCCGCTTCGCCTCGCCGTGGACGCGCTCGGTGTGCTCGATCAGCCCGGCGAGCCGGTCGGCGGCCCGCGACAGTTCCGCGGCGAACCGCGCCGGAGACGCCAGGCGGCGCCGGTTCAGCACGAGCTGCGCCTCGAACAGCGCCGCGGGAAGCGCGCCGCGCACCGAAGCGAGCGCGGCGGCCTCGGCCTTCTCGTCCTGCCGCCGCAGCCATGATCCGCCGATCGTGGCGAAGATCAGCGTCCCGATGACGCCTGCCGTGTACATCGCGACCCAGCCGAAGTCCAGCGGCGCCGGCAGCCGTCCGCCGAAACCCTCCTGCCACAGTTCGAGGAAGCTGCGGCCCGCGAAGGCGGCCCGCCGTGTGGCATCCGACTCAAGACTCTGGTATGCGTGGACGGCCGCGGCCAGGCCGAGCCAGGTCAGCACGATCGGCAGGAAGACCAGCACCGACGGAGCCGCGTCGACGAATGCGCGCAGCCGGGGCCGCCGGGGCTCGGACGCGGCCGCGACCGGCGGCCCGATGGCCGCCGCCAGATCGAGCTCGGCCCAGCCCTCCGCTTCGTGGGGATCGGTGCCGTTCGCCGTGGCGCCGCCTGTCGTGCTGCCGCGTTTGGCCCCGCCGTCGAGCACGTCGGCCAGGGCGTACAGCCTGCGCCGGTACCGCTGGTCGAGCCCGCTCTCTCCGGCCAGGGTCCTGATCGCGCCGCCGGCCTCGTCGGCCGCCCGGTCCCAGGCCGGCTGCGCAGTCACCTTCCCGTCGGCCGCGACCGCCATCGCCCACCCCTTTTCACGCGCTTCCCCACCCATGGCCGCCACGTGAGGCGGTGCCCTCAGTACAGCACCGGCCATTCGCCGAGAAACCGTCAAAAGCCGATTTCCGCGGCGCGGGACCCGCTGAGAATCGGATGGAGGCGGCGGCGGTGACGGCGTGCGACGGCCACGGGCGTCACGCTCCGCGCAGAAGGGGGGACGTGGCAGATGACCGAGGCGGCTGACGCTACTTCGGAACACCCTGACGATGTGGTGGACCGCATCGGCGCCGATGCGCAGGATGCGCACCAGGCGCTGCTCGCGGAGCCGGCGCCGCAGCGGCCTGAGATCGGCAGGCTGCGCGACAAGGCCGCGCGGCTCGCCGCCGAACTGGACCGGGAGGCCAGGGACCGGATCGCCATCGGCATCGTCGGCGAGTTCGGCGTCGGCAAGTCGATGCTGGTCGGCACCCTGCTCGGCCGCCCCGACCTGCTGCCGGTCGAGGAGCGTGCCACCACGGGCAACATCACCGCGCTCTATCTGGAGCCGGGCACGCCGGGCACGCCGACGCGGAAGGCCGACCGCGCGACCGTGCACTACCTGACCCTGGACGAACTCGCGGACTGCGCGGTTTTCATGTGCCAGGAGCTGGCCGCCAAGACGCTGGAAGTCAGGCACGGCACCGACGTCACCGCCATACTCGACCGCGATCCGGTGCGCGAGGGCTGGGACGCGGTGGAGCAGTGGTGCCAGCGCGTGCTCTGGCCGGCGCCGGACGAGCCCGGCAGCCTCGAACCGCGCAAGATCGCCGCCGAGCTGCTCGCCCTGCGCGACGCCCACCTCAGCGCCGCCGCGGTGCTCGGCGGCCGGGTGGACGTCGCGGACAAGGTGGTGCGCGCCGCGCTCGACCTCGGCTCGCTCGACGCGGTGCCCCGGTCGTTCCCGCGGCGCGACGTGCGCCCGGGGCTGGAACTGGACGACGTCCCGCGCGACTCCGCCGCGCTGGCCAGGACTTTCCCGCTCATCCGGCGGGTGTCGTACACCGTCCAGGTGGACCCGCAGTGCTGGCGCCTCGACGGCCTGACCGGGCGCAACGGCATCGTGCTGCTGGACTTCCCCGGGCTGACCTCGACGCGCTCCGACCGGCGCGACCGCTTCCTGAGTCGCACCGAACTCGGCAGGGTGCACACCATCATCACGGTCTTCGGGTCGGCCAAGCCCGGCAACAACGTGCCGCACACCTTCTTCAGCATGCTGGAGAGCCACGGCCACGACGCCGGCCGGCTGCGCGACTACATCATCGCGGTGGGCAACGCCTTCGACGTGATCCCGGCCCCCGAGTTCTCGCACGACGCGCCGCTGACCCTCGACGACGTGAAGCACGGCTCGCAGCGGTTCGCGGACCTGGCGGTCAACGCATCGGAGCTGATCCAGCACCAGGACTCCCGCATCCGGCTGGTCTCCTCGGTGGTCGCGGTGGGGAAGTACGGCTATCCGACCGACTTCAGCGAGCATCAGCGCACGGTCTTCGAGCAGGCTCGGCAGAGTGCCGCCGATCGGCAGTGGCAGTGGGGCCGGATCGGGCGGCGCCTCGAAGCGGGCGAGCCCGGCAATCCATGGGCCGCGTCCCTCGCCGCCTTCGCCGACGACGGCGGGATCGCGTCGCTGCGCGAGCTCATCCGCAGCCACGCCCGCGCGCACGGCCTGGCCAACAAGATCGACGCGCTGCGCACCAAGCGGCGGCGGCTTGAGGAGGCGCTCGAACAGGTCGAGTCCCTGCTGCCGCCTGAAGAGACCGGCGCGGACGAGGCCGCGCGCGACCGCATCCTGATCGACCAGCTCTGCGACGAGTTCCGCCGCTGGCACGCCGCGCTCACCGAGAACGCCGCGATCTTCCGCGAGCCGCTGCGGCTGGCCGCGGCCGGGGCCCCGGTGATCGAGTCCGCCAGGTCGGGCTGCGTCACCGAGGTGATGACGTGGCAGGAATGGCACAACCTGATCCAGCGCGCCGACCGCGGCGTGATTCCGTGGACCGCCGCGCAGTCCTCGAACGATTCGCTCGGCTGGATCACGGATGTGTTCGGCCAGTTGGACGACACGACGAGCAGCGACACGACGGAGGCCCTCTTCGGGCGGTTCAGCACCGCGTATTCGGCCGCTGTCGAACAGGCGCGCGCCGACCTCAAGTTCGCCGTGGCCGAGTGGACCCGCCGTCAGGAGGACGACTGCGCCGCGTTGCGCGACCGCCTCGACGATCCGCAGGTGGCGAGTCTGTTCGCGGCGGGGCGCAGCCGGCTCGCTGCGGCGGGCGGCCCGCTGGTCAACTGGGCGGGCGCCCTGCGTGCCCTGGTGGATTTCGGCTGGGCCCGCCAGCGGCTCGACAAGACGCTGCCGGGTGCGATCGGCCAGGACCAGATCGCCGCCGTGTTCCCGCTGCGCCGTGATCGGGCGCTGCCCTGGCATCCGGCGATGTACGACGGCAACAGCGACCCCGAGCACGCCTGGCTGCGCCACCAGAGCCACGTGTTCCGGACCCAGCGCGAGTTGGCGACGGCGGGCTCGTACGCGGTGTCGCGCACGCTCACTTCGGACATCGCCGCGTTCGCCGCCGAGTTCGGCGGCGCGTTGCAGAGGTTCTACGACTACATCCCCAAGCCCGAGCAGGTGCGCGAGATGTTCCCGCTGCCGCCCGAGGACCCGGGCGAGGCCGCCGCGGATCCCGGCGGCGGCGGGGGCCCGCGGCCCGCGGGCTCGCCGCTGCGCTCACTGCTGCGCGAATGGAGGGCACGCAATGCTCGACCTGGCATTTGAGGCGGCCGATCCGCACGTCGACCCGCGCGGCGCGTATCGCTACGTCCTCTATCAGAATGGCGAGTCGTACCCGCTGCCCGACGTCGTGCTCACCACCGAAGTGGGCACGGCGTCCGTGCAGGTCGGGGAGGTCGTGATCGCCGAGGTCTCGGCCGGACGGATCGGCGCGCCGCGCCTGTGCGAGGAGATCCGGCGGGTGTGGGCGCCGGGCACGGGCCGTGGTCTCGAACACGTCCCGGCCCGGCACGTGTTGGCCCGTGACTGCGCCGTGCCCGCGCGGCTGGTCGAAGCGGCCCGCCCAGCCGGACCGGACGAGGCGCTCGTCATCGAGGTCGAATGGCGCTACTCGTACACCGACGCGAACGGCGTCCAGGCGTACCCGTCGCGCAAGACGAGCCTTGAGTTCGCGCGCCCCGGACTGCGGCCCCCGCCCCGGCGCGCGATGCTCGACCCCGACGCCGAACGCGAGGGCGTTCCCGCACCGATCCGCAGCATCGGGACCCGCCGCCGTTTCGCCAACTTCGCCGCCGTCGACTTCGGCACCTCCTCCTCGACGGTGACCGTGTACGACACCAGGTCGCGGGTGCGCCGGGACATGGATCCGGGGCAGGCGGCCCGGCTGCGCGCCAAACTCGCCGCCCTGTTCGAGACCGGCGCACCGGCGCACCTCGCGTCCGCTTGGAACAAGTGTGTCCTCGACCTGGCCGACGCGGTCACCGCCGTCACGCCGGACTTCGAGCCTTCGGTCATGGCGCTGTTCGCCGGGCTGCGCTCCCCGGCCGCCGCCGCTGACGGGCAGTCGGACCCGTTGCTCGACACGGTGTGCGCCGAACTGGAGGCGCGGCTGAGCGAGGCGGACGCCGCGCTGAAGTCCTGGCTGGCACCACGGCTGCTGGACTGTTACGACGAGGCGTTCTCGGTCCCGCCGCTCGACACCCTCTCGCTGCGGTCGGTGCTCCTCGACGTCGCCGGCAAGAAGCACGAGTTGCCGACCTCGGTCGCCGTGATCAAGGACGACCCGATCCAGATCGAGCTCGCGGCGCAGGGCGCGAACAACCTGCACGACGTCAAGGCCAAGCTGTTCAGGCCCGAGCCGCTCGGCGACGGCCGCCGCGGGATCGACGGCAAGGACGCGACCACGGACGACCTGATCGCGCACGTGTACAACAAGCTGATCGGCCTGACCGAGGACTCGCTGCGCCTGTCCGACGACGACGAGGCGTGGGCGCTGGCCGAACTGGTCGTGACGTTCCCGACGATCACGCCGCCCGCCAGCCGTGAGCGGCTGACCCGCATCATGAGCCGCACGCTCGACATCCCGCAGCCGTTCGTGCAGTACGACGAGGCGGTGGCCGCCGCGCTCTACTTCCTGATGCGCGACTTCGGCGGCAACCGTGCGGAGTTCGGCGCCGAGGCGCTGCGCGCCCGCTCGCGCCGGGTGCCCGGCGGCCACCCGGCCTGGAGCCAGAACATGCTGGTGGTCGACATCGGCGCCGGCACCACCGACATCGCGCTGGTCAGGTTGACGCTGCGTGAGGCGTCCGTCGCCGCGCCGCCGCCGGTGCCGGGGCAGGGCGCGAAACCGGCCCCCGCTGACTCCGTGCTCGGCAGGTACTACGCCATCTCGCCGCAGGTGGTCAATTCCACCGGCCATCCGCAGCTCGGCGGGAACTACCTGACGCTGCGGGTCTTCTACTGGCTCAAGGCCGCGATCGCCGACGCGTTGCTGTTCGGCCAAGACCACGTGGCCGCCCGGAAGGAACTGCTCGACCGCGCGGGGCAGGAGACGGGAGCGGGCGACGGGACCGTGCCACGGCTGGCGGCCATGGTGGTGGCGAACGGCGCCGAGACGCCGGTGCCCGCGCGGATCGCCCCGATCCTGCACGCCCTGATGCCCACGCGCTGGGGAAAGGGGGGCGCGGGCGACGACAAGGCGAGGCAGGCGTTCTGGGCGCTGTGGGGCCTGGCAGAGGACATCAAGGTCAGGCTCGCCGCGCCGCAGGACGCGCAGGACAGCACGGATGGCGGGGACGACGGCGCGGAGGGCGCGGTCGTGCTCGACCGCGAACTGGTCGCCGAGGTGCTGAACCCGCTCGGTCGTGACAGTGCACTGATCGCGCCGGAGGGGATCGTGCTGTCGCGCGCCGACTTCGCCGCGCTCATGAGCCCGGTGCTCGACCAAGCGGCCGGGCTGGCCCGCTGGCTGGTGCGCCGCTCCTTCCCGGCCGGGTCGCGCGAGCGGCTCGACCGGGTGATGCTCTCCGGCAAGACCAGCCGGATGCCCCTGGTCGCGGAGGCGATCAGCCGGCAGTTCGCGGTCGACGCCGCCGAGGGCGGCATGCCCTGGGATCCCGGCGCGGTCAGCGTCGAGCGCGAATACGCCAAGCAGGCCGCCTCGATCGGTGCCGCGTGGGCCTACGTGCAGTCCCGGCGGCGCAGGGGGCTGGAGGGCGAGTGGGACCAGTTGTCCCGCGGCCGCAGCGTGCTGGCCGTGGACGTCGGCGACGTGTTCACCTCGCTGCCCTGCGAGTTCGTCCTGCTGCGCAACCAGGACGACCAGTCCACGCTGCTGTCGGCCGGGACCCCGCTGGCCGAGGTCGACCGGGACGGGCGGTTGGCGGCGCGGCGCGAGTGGTCCGACCGGGAGCCGTGGCCGACGCTGGTGCCCTCCTTCGAGGTGCACCGGCCGATCCGCGAGGGCAAGACCGAGTGCTGGGGCACGTACCACTTCCAGCGCGAGGCCAAGTTCGAGCGCGGATTCCGGCCCGTTCCGGCCGTCTGGCTCGCGGACTCCTCGGGCCGTGGCGCCCGTGTGCACGCCCAGCTCGAAATCGACGAGAAGCTCACCCCGACGCTCCACCTGAGCCAGGGACGCCCGCACTACCTGGTCGATCCGGCCGGCGGCTACGAACTGCGTCCGGTGTTGCCCGGCGACTGCTGGAACCCGCGCGAGTCGCGGCTGCGCAGGTTCCCGGCCTCGGTGGTGCTCGTCGGTGAGCCCAGTGAGGACAATCCGACGGGTGAACAGGTGCTTTTCCCGGCCTGGGATCCGGCCCCGGACGGTCCGGTCGCCGCGTACTTCCCGGAGTACCTGCACGAGCACGCGGGCATGGAGGACGTGGCCGTCCCGGGCCGAATCTGCCCCGAGCTGCCCGCACCGAAGGACGGCCGCGACTACTGGCTCGTGCTGAGGTCGGCTGAGGGCGTGGACGTCGACGTCGCCGCGATCCAGGTCCCGGCCTGGAACCGGAACACCACCCGCTACACCGCGACCCTCGATCTGCGCGGCAGGCTGAGCCTGCACCGCGGCTACCCGCCCTTCTGGAGGGCCGGCACGCTGCGCGACGTGGAGGCGCACCCCGGCGCCGTGCTGCGCTGCGCGATGCGGCACGACGACCCCGAACGCGATCCCCTGTGGGACCCCTTCAACGGAAGGCACTGAGGAAAAGCAGCATGGCTCAGTCGACGGCGCCGCCGCCCCTGGACGACCTGCTGCTCGCCGCGCTGAGCGGCGGCAGGCTGGCCCCCGGGCTGCGGCAGCGGATCAGGGAACTGTTCATCTGGCTGATCAACGAGGAGACCGCCGGCGACCGGGATCCCGCGGCCCGCGCGCTGGCCGACCGGCTCATGGGCCTGCACGACCGGACGCGCGATCCGGAATCGGCCGGTGGCGGCCAAGAGACCGGCGCCCAGGTCAGGGAAGCGTCGACACAGGACACTGTGATTCCGGCCGAGGGGGCTCCGGCAAAGGAGGGCGCCGCGGTGCCGGTTGCGGCAGACGAAGTTCTGACAGTCGAAGCCCTGACAGACGACAGCCCGCCGCATGGCACGGCGCCGAGTGACGCCGTGCCGAACAACATCGGACCGAATGACCCTGTACTGAACGACCCCGTACTGAATGATCTTGCGCTGAACGACCCTGTACCGAGTGCCCCTGTACTGGGCGACGCTGTGTTGAATGACCCCGTGCTGCATGGCCCCATGCTGAATAACCCCGCGCTGAATAACCCAGTGTTGGACGACCCGGTGTTGAATGACCCGGTGTTGAACGACCCCGCGCCGCCCGTCGCGGTCGTCGACCCGGATCCGGAACCCGCGCCCGAGCCGGCCGCCGCCGCAGCGTTGCGAAGCTTGTGGGACGGGCTTCGCGCTCAGCCCGCCTACGGCCGCTACTGCCACCCGCATGGCGAACTGCCGGCCACAGGCGACCTCTACGACGTCCGCCGACTGTGGAAGGCGCTTCACCTCGTCTGCCTGAAATTGCCGCACGAGGAGAGCGAGCGCGTGATCAGCGCGGCGCAGCTGGCGGTGAGCGCTCTTCCCGCCGACGCCGTGCCGGTGCCGTGGGCTGGGGGAGTGCCTCGGCTGGCCGTCAAGCCCGGCGGCGTCTGGCAGAAACTCGCGCCGAGGCCGTGGGCCGACCGGCTCTTCATCGTGGAGCGATTCGCCTGGCTCGCCGCGAACGACCCCGCCGTGCGGCTCGGCCTCCAGAGCATCGCGACGTCCGGCGAGCTGGTGCCCCTCACCGAGGACCGGATC
>NZ_DASYZI010000108.1:0-8727 GCF_035946395.1 Actinocrinis sp. | reverse complement strand
GGAGGCGGGGCCGACGGCGGAGATCGGTGCGCGGCTGACGGTGGCGGGGCTCGCCCCGGAGGCGGGGCTGCGTGCGATCGCGGTGGCGACGGCGGGCAACGTGCGGGTCGGGCGGCTGGCGCGCGTACTGCTGGAACCGGCGTCGGCCGAGTCCCCGTTGCCGATCGCGGTATTCGAGTCCGGATCCACCGGCGCTGCCGCAGGAACGAAGGACACGGATCCGTGGCACGACACCGCGCACGCGGTGGTGCTCACCGCGGACGCGTTCAACGCGAAGGCGGGCTCTGCGACGCCGCCGTCCGAAACCGGCACGCCGGTCGGTGTAGCGGCCATGTTGCGCGGCCGGCTCGCGGCGCTGACCCCGGGCCTGGGCCGAGACCGGGTCGCGGTCGGGCTCAGTGACCGGTTCGGCCAGGCGGCCGACCTGGCCGGGGCGATCGAGGAGGCGCGGCTGGCGATGCGCCTCGCGATGCGCCGCTCCGGCCAGCTGGAGCTCGCCGAGCACGACGAGCTCGCCTCGCACCTGGTGCTGCTGGCCCACGTTCCCGACGAGTTGCGCCGCGGATACCGCGAGCGGCTGCTCGGCCCGCTGCGCACGTACGACGCCAGGCACCACTCCCAGCTGGAGGAGACACTCGACCGGTTCTTGGCCTGCTCGGCGTCGTGGAGCCGCTGCGCGCAGGAGATGCACATCCACGTCAATACCCTGCGCTACCGGATCGAGAAGATCAACCAGCTGACGGGGCGCGACCTGGCCCGCCTCGACCATCAGGTCGACTTCTACCTGGCCCTGCGTGCGCGATGACGGACACGGGCGCTGATAAGAGCGCGGCCAGGAGTGCTGCCGCTCAGGGCGTGGCCGCGGTGATCCTCGCGGCGGGCGCCGGAACTCGGATGGGCGGCCCGAAGGCACTGCTGGAGTTCGAGGGACGGCTACTGGTCGAGCGCGCCGTCGAGACGGCGCTGCGCGGCGGCTGTGCGGACGTGATCGTCGTGATCGGCGCGAGCGCGGACGAGGTGCGGCAGCGCGCCGATCTTCGCAGGGCACGAATCGTCGTGAACGGAGACTGGGCCACGGGCATGGGTTCGTCGCTTCGTGCCGGGCTCGGCGAACTGACGCCGGACCGCCAGGTCGACGCCGCGCTCGTCCTCCTCGTCGATCAACCGTTCGTCGGGCCGCAGGCGGTACACGCGGTGCTGGCCTCCTGGCGGGGCGGAGCGCGGCTCGCCGCCGCCTCGTACGGCGGCCGGCGCGGGCATCCGGTGTTGTTCGGCCACGAACACTGGGCCGGCGCGGCGCGGCGCGCGAAGGGAGACTCCGGAGCGCGATCGCTGCTCGCCGAGCACGCCGCGGACCTCGTCCTCGTGCCCTGCGACGCCTTCGCCGACCCGCACGACCTCGACACGCCCGCGGACGTGACCTCCGCGCGCGCCTGAACACAGGCCCGAAGCGCCGATATCAGCGAATTGCCCGATTCGGAAATGCATCCGCCACATCACCGTCACACTACGGAAACAGGCGGTCACAATCCTCCAGTCATGCTGCTGACTCCGCACGAGCAGGAGCGCCTGCTCATCCACGTCGCCGCGAATCTGGCGCGGGAACGGCGCGCTCGCGGCCTGCGCCTGAACTACCCCGAGGCCACGGCGGTGATCACCGCGTATCTGCTGGAGCGCGCACGCGACGGATACACGGTCGCGCAGCTGATGGACGCAGGACGCATGGTGCTCACTCGCGAGGACGTCATGGAGGGCGTGCCCGAGATGCTCAGGGAAGTCCAGGTCGAGGCGACGTTCCCGGACGGCACGAAGCTGGTCACCGTGCACGAGCCGATCGGCTGAGCGCGGTGACCGACGCTCACGTGAACCACGACGATTCCCCAATCGTCCCCGGCGAGTTCCGCCTTGCCGGTACCCCGATCCACCTCAACGCCGACACGCCGCGCACGACGCTGACCGTGAGCAACCGAGGCGACCGTCCTGTGCAGGTCGGGTCGCACTACCACTTCGCCGAGGCCAACTCGGCCCTCGACTTCGACCGGGACGTCGCCTGGGGCAAGCGGCTGGACGTCCCGGCGGGCACCGCCGTCCGGTTCGAGCCGGGGCTGCCGCGCGAGGTCGCGCTGGTGCCGATCCGCGGACGGCGGATCGTGACGGGATTGCGCGGGCTCAGCGGCGCCCGCGCGGAAGGCAGGCTCGATGGCTGAGATCTCCCGGGAGCGGTACGCGGCGCTCTACGGCCCGACGGCGGGCGACCGGGTCCGGCTGGCCGACACGAACCTGTTCATCGAGATCGAAGAAGACCGCTGCGCCGGCGGCGACGAGGCCGTGTTCGGCGGCGGGAAGGTGATCCGCGAGTCGATGGGCATGGCGCACGCCACGCGGGTCGGGCGCGAGGGCGTGCCTGGTACCCCTGACACCGTCATCACCGGTGCGATCGTGCTCGACCACTGGGGCGTGGTGAAGGCGGACGTCGGCATCCGCGACGGCCGGATCGTCGCGCTCGGCAAGGCCGGGAATCCCGACACGATGGACGGCGTGCACCCGCTGCTGGTGATCGGGCCGTCCACCGAGGTGATCTCCGGCAACGGCAGGATCCTGACGGCCGGGGCGATCGACGGGCACGTACACCTCATCTGTCCGCAGTCGGTCCAGGAGGCGCTCGGCTCCGGTGTCACGACCCTGATCGGCGGCGGCACCGGCCCGGCCGAGGGCACGAAGGCGACCACGGTGACGCCCGGGGCCTGGCACCTGGCCCGGATGTTCGAGGCCCTGGACCCGTGGCCGGTGAACTTCGCGTTGCTGGGCAAGGGGAACTCGACCAACGAGGAAGCGCTCTGGGAGCAGCTGCGCGCAGGGGCCGCCGGATTCAAGATCCACGAGGACTGGGGCGCGACCCCCGCGGCGATCGACACCTGCCTGCGTGTCGCGGACGCGTCGGGCGCGCAGGTCGCGATCCACACGGACACGCTGAACGAAGCAGGGTTCGTCGAGGACACGATCGCGGCGGTCGCCGGGCGCACCATCCACGCGTACCACACCGAGGGCGCGGGCGGCGGCCACGCCCCCGACATCATCACGGTGGCGGGACTGGCGAACTTCCTGCCGTCGTCCACCAACCCGACCAGGCCGCACACGGTCAACACGATCGACGAGCATCTCGACATGCTGATGGTCTGCCACCATCTGAATCCCACGGTGCCCGAGGACCTGGCGTTCGCCGAGTCGCGGATCCGGCCGACCACCATCGCGGCCGAGGACATCCTGCACGATCTCGGCGCGATCTCCATGATCGGCTCGGACGCGCAGGCGATGGGCCGCATCGGCGAGGTGGTCCTGCGCACCTGGCAGACCGCGCACGTGATGAAGACGCGGCGCGGCGCGCTGCCCGGCGACGGCGCGGCCGACAACCACCGGGCGCGCCGGTACGTGGCGAAGTACACGATCGCCCCGGCGGTCGCGCACGGCATGGACGGCGAGATCGGCTCGGTCGAGCCGGGCAAGCTCGCCGATCTGGTGCTGTGGGAGCCGGCCTTCTTCGGGGTGCGCCCGGCCCTGGTGCTGAAGGGCGGCGCGATCGCGTGGGCCGCGATGGGCGACGCGAACGCCTCGATCCCGACTCCGCAGCCGGTGCTGCCCCGCCCGATGTTCGGCGCGTACGGGGCGGCGGCACCGGCCACCTCGCTCGCCTTCGTCGCCGGCGCGGCGCTGGAGGGCGGGCTGGCCGAGCGGCTCGACGTACGCCGCCGCCTGGTGGCGCAGCGCGACGTCAGGAGCCTGACGAAGCGGGACCTGCCGGAGAACACGGCGCTGCCCCGGATCGAGGTGGAGCCGGACTCCTTCACGGTGCGCATCGACGGCGAGGTGGTCGAGCCCGCGCCGGCCGAGGTGCTGCCGATGGCGCAGCGTTACTTTCTGTTCTGAACACGCCGCCGGACCGGATGCGACATCGAATGCGACTGGGAGTGCGACCGCACGCGTCTGTCATGCGCGAGTCATATGAACGCTTCGATGCCGGTCGCAGGCCGATTGCCGCTACTGTCTCTGCGATGAGCGTGATTCCGCTGCTACTGCTCGCCGACAGCCGTCTGCCTGCCGGGACGCATGCGCATTCCGGGGGGCTGGAAGCGGCCGTCGCCGCCGGCCGGGTGCACGACGCCGAGACGCTGCGCGCCTTTCTGCTCGGGCGGCTGACCGGAGTCGGGCTCACGTCGGCCGCGTTCGCCGCGGCGGCGGCGCTGGAGCTCAGCGGCGGCGTGGTCGTCGGCGAGGGCGGGTTCGAGGCCAAGGCGGTGGCGGCGCTGGACGCGGAGTACGACGCACGCACGCCGTCGCCGGCGCAGCGGGAGGTCTCGCGCAGGCTCGGGCGGCAGCTGATCCGCGCGGTGCGGGCCGGCTGGCCGAGCGTGGTGCTCGAAGCGGTGGCCGGGCTGCATCCGCAGGGCCCGCACCAGCCGGTCGCGTTCGGCGCCGCGGCGGCGGTGGCCGGGCTGGATCCGGGTAGTACGGCTTGCGCGGCGGCGCTCGGCGCGGTCAGCGGTCCGGCCGGTGCCGCGACGCGGCTGCTCGGCCTCGATCCCGACGAGGTCACCGCGGTCCTCGCGTCGCTGGCCGGGACGGTCGAGCAGGTGGCGACGGCCGCGGCGAAGGCGGCCCGCGGCCCGGCCGAGGAACTGCCCGCGACCGGGGCGCCGCTGCTCGACATCTCCGCCGAACACCATCTGACCTGGGAGGTGCGTCTCTTTGCATCGTGATCATCCGCTGGAGCCCGGCGCGGCCGGAGCCGGCGTCCGAGTCGGCCACGGCCCGGACGCCGGCAGGCGGGGCGGGGCGTTTCGCATCGGGATCGGCGGTCCGGTCGGCTCGGGCAAGACGGCGCTGGTCGCGGGACTGTGCCGGGCGCTGCGCGACGAGCTGTCGCTGGCCGTGGTGACCAACGACATTTACACCCGCGAGGACGCGGAGATACTGCTGCGGCAGGGCGTGCTGGAGCCGCGGCGGATCACCGCGGTGGAGACCGGCTGCTGCCCGCACACGGCGATCCGCGACGACATCTCGGCGAACCTGGAGGCCGCCGCGGCGCTGGAGGCCGCGTTCCCGGGTCTCGACCTGCTGCTGATCGAGAGCGGCGGCGACAACCTGACCGCGACGTTCAGCAAGGGCCTGATCGACCGGCAGATCTTCGTGATCGACGTGGCGGCCGGGGACAAGGTGCCGCGCAAGGGCGGGCCCGGCATCACCGGCTCGGACCTGCTGGTGATCAACAAGACCGACCTCGCGCCGCTGGTGCACGCCGACCTGGAGGTGATGCGCCGGGACGCGGCGGCCAAGCGGGGCGAGCGCCCGACGCTGTTCACCTCGCTGGCCGAGCATCCGGGTGCGCCCGCGATCGCCGACTGGATCAGGAAGCTGCTGGCCGAGCGGCGGCTGACGGCCGGGACGGGAGCGGGAGCGGCGCAGCGGTGAGGGCCTCCGCCCGGATCGTCGCCCGCAGCCAGCCCGACGGCACGACGCGGCTGACCACGCTGGCCGGCGAGGCGCCGCTGCTGCTGCGGCGCACCGGCCAGCGCCGCCCGCCCGAGTCCGGGACCGCGGCCGACGCGGCCGGACCCGTCCCGGCGCAGGTGCACCTGGTCGGCGGCGCGGCCGGACCACTCGGCGGCGACGAGCTGCGCTGCTCGGTCGACCTCGGCCCGGGGGCGCGGCTTGAGGTGCGCAGCGTCGCGGCGTCGGTGGCGCTGCCGGGGCCGAACGGGCGCGAGTCGAGCCTGGAGATCCACGTCCGGGTCGGCGAGGGCGCGGCGTTGTCCTGGTCGCCGCAGCCGCTGATCGCCGCGCGCGGCGCGCGCCACCGCACCTTCACGCGGGTCGAGCTGGCGTCCGACGCCCGCCTCGTCTGGCGCGACGAGTTGGTGCTCGGCCGGGACGACGAGGAGCCGGGTTCGGCGGCCACCAGGCTGCGGGTGATCCGGGACGGACGTGTGCTGCTCGACCACGAGATCGCCGTGGGGCCACGGCATCCCGGCTCGCTCGGTCCCTCGGGCAGCGGGGGCCACCGCGCGCTGGGCACGATGCTGATAGTCGAGCCCGCCTGGGCGGATGCGCTGCGAGCCGCCGCCGATCCCGCATCGACCAAGCCCGCGAAGGCATCGGCGTCACGGACCACGACGCCGCCCCAGCCTCCGGGCCGGCCGCCTGCTACCTCACCGCCCGCGATCTCACTGCCTCTGATCCCGCTGCCTCAGATCCCGTCGCAGGACGACCCGGGGATCGCCGTCGCCGTGCTGCGGCTGTCCGGCCCGGCGGTACTGGTCAGCGCGGCGGCCGCGGATGGGTTGGCGCTGACCCGGGTACTCGACTCGGCGCTCGGCTGAGGTCTGCCGGCCGAGGCCCTGGCGGCCGGACGCGTCCACGTATCGGGATGTCATTGCACTGAGGCGGGAATGCCGCGACGCGTGGGTATGTTGGGTGGTCAGAGGCTATAGCCGAACAGGGAGAATTTGATGGCGACCGTCGTGTTGACCACGGACAACTTCGAACAGACCGTGTCCTCCCCGGGGATCACCCTGGTGGACTTCTGGGCCGAGTGGTGCGGGCCGTGTCGGACCTTCGGGCCGATCTACGAGCGCGCGTCCGAGAAGCACACCGACATCGTGTTCGGCAAGGTGGACACCGACGCGCAGCAGAGCCTGGCCGGAGCGTTCAACATCCGCTCGATCCCCACGCTGATGATCGCGCGTGACGGCATCGTGGTCTACGCCGAGCCCGGGGCGATCCCCGGCCCGGCGCTTGAGGAGCTGATCTCCAAGGCCCGCGAGCTGGACATGGACGAGGTCCGCAAGCAGATCGCAGCCGCCGGCTCGAAGCACTGACCGAGGACCGTGCCGGTCCGGCCCGATCCGGCCCGCACGTCCGGCCGCGAGGTCGCCCCAGGTTCCGAATAGTCCGAGCACAGACGAGTGGCGCACGCTGATCACGGCGCGCGCCACTCTTCTGTGCGAATATGCCAATGCGCGACTATGCCAACCACGCGATTGACCGAACCCATAGCCCATCTAGGCCATTTTGTCCGATTATCGCATGTGCGGGTAGCCGTACTCGGTCGGCGGCACGAAGGTCTCCTTGATCGCCCGCGTGCTGGTCCAGCGCAGCAGGTTCTGCGCGGAGCCGGCCTTGTCGTTGGTGCCCGAGGCACGGCCGCCGCCGAAGGGCTGCTGGCCGACGACCGCGCCGGTCGGCTTGTCGTTGACGTAGAAGTTGCCCGCGGCGAAGCGCAGCCGGTCGGTGGCGCGCGCCACCACGGAGCGGTCGGTGGCCAGGATCGCGCCGGTCAGCGCGTAGGGCGACGAAGCGTCGATCCGGTCCATCACGGACTCGAAGTCCGGTTCGTCGTACACGAAGACGGACAGGATCGGGCCGAAGTACTCGGTGCTGAAGATCTCGTCGGCCGGATCGCTGCCGACCAGCACGGTCGGCCGAACGAAGTACCCGGTCGTATCGTCATACGTTCCACCGGCCGCGACGTCGATGCCCGCGTTGGCGTGTGCCCGGTCGATCGCGGCCTTGTGCTTGTCGAAGGCGCGCCGGTCGATGACCGCGCCCATGAAGTTGGACAGGTCGGTGACCGGTCCCATCGTGAGCGCGCCGACCTCGGCGAGCAGGTCGTCGCGCAGCCGGTTCCACAGACCGCGCGGCAGGTAGGCACGCGAGGCGGCCGAGCACTTCTGGCCCTGGTACTCGAAGGCGCCGCGGGTGAGCGCGGTCTTGACCGCGCGCGGGTCGGCGGAGGCGTGCACCAGCACGAAGTCCTTGCCGCCGGTCTCGCCGACCAGGCGCGGGTAGCCGCGGTAGCCGGCGATGTTCTCGCCGACGGTGCGCCACAGGTGCTGGAACGTCCTGGTGGAGCCGGTGAAGTGGATCCCGGCCAGGTCCGGGTGGCGCAGCACGACCTCGGAGACCGGGACGCCGCTGCCGGTGACCATGTTGATCACGCCGGGCGGCAGGCCGGCGGCTTCGAGCAGCCGCATCAGGAAGTGCGCGGAGTACTGCTGGGTCGGCGAGGGCTTCCAGAGCACCGTGTTGCCCATCAGCGCGGGGGCGGTGGGCAGGTTCCCGGCGATCGCGGTGAAGTTGAACGGCGTGATCGCGTAGACGAAGCCCTCCAGCGGCCGGTGGTCGGCGCGGTTCCACTGCCCGGGTCCGGAGACCGGCTGCTCGGCCAGGATCTGCCGGGCGAAGTGCGTGTTGAAGCGCCAGAAGTCGATCAGTTCGCAGGCGGCGTCGATCTCGGCCTGCTGCGCGGTCTTGGACTGGCCGAGCATGGTGGCGGCGTTGAGGGTGTCGCGCCACGGACCGGCGAGCAGATCGGCCGCCTTGAGGAAGACCGCGGCGCGGTCGTCGAAGGACAGCGCGCGCCAGTCCCGCGCCGCGGCGGCCGCGGCGTCGACGGCGGCACGGGCGTCGTCCTCGGTGGCCTCGGCCAAAGTGCCGAGCACGGCGCGGTGGTCATGCGGCTGAACGACGTCCAGCTTGCCGCCACCACCCATGCGCTGCGCGCCGCCGATGGTCATGGTCAGGTCCACGGGTTGTGCCGCGAGGTCGCCGAGGGCACGCTCCAGGCGGCCGCGCTCGGCACTGCCCGGACCGTATCCGAGCGCCGGCTCGTTGACGGGGACGGGGACCTGCGTTACGGCGTCCATGGCACTCCTTCGCTGTTCGGGGCTCAGC